>NZ_JAAGPM010000180.1:0-13408 GCF_017104865.1 Burkholderia sp. Ac-20349 | reverse complement strand
TGCCGAATTGCTCAAGCAACTCGGCGGGAATCGCCGGCAGGTCTACCGGTTTGGCTTTCGGTTTGCGAGGCATATAGTCTCCTTCGGAGCATCATATGCCTTGAACACGAAATTACTGACAGGCCCGCTTTGAAGCTCATGCTTCAACCACCCCTCACTCCGGCAAATCCCGCTGACTGATATCTGGCTCGCTCCCCCCGGAATTCAGATGCTCGATCTTCTCCATCCGCTGCCGCGCCAGTTCCGGCAGCTGATTCGTCACACCGATCACGAGCGCTTCGGCGAGTGCGAGCGCCGGCACGTTGGTCTGCAGCATCGCAAACGGCTGCCCCCGGATACGCAGCACGATCTCCGCAAACTCGCCGATCGGCGAATGCCATTCGTCGGTAACCAGCAGCACACGCGTGCCGAGCCGATGCGCGGCCTGCGCGAACCGGATGCTGTCCCGCTGATAGCGGCGAAAATCGAAAATGACTAGCACGTCGCCGGGCCCCATGTCCGCCAGCGCAACCGACGCGAGGTTCACATTCGGTTCGACATACTGAACATGTGGCCGCGCGTAGGCGAGGGTGAACGAAAACAGCGACGCGAGCGGTGCCGTGTAACGCCCGCCGCCGCAAAAGACACGCACATCCGGATTGGCCAGCAGCGCCACCGCGGCGTCGAACGCCGCCGCATCGAGCCCTTCGATCGTGGTGGCCAGCGACCCGGACAGCCGCTGGAAAATCGCCGAATGACTGTCGCGCATGCCCGCGGACGAATGGAACGCGTCCATCCGCGCGAGCGGCGAATTCATCGCCGTGTCGATCTCGCCGTACAGCGCCTGCTGGAACGACGAGTAATTCGGAAAGCCGATCCGGATGACAAAGCGAAACACGGTCGGGTCGCTCACTTCAGCCTGTTTGGCAAAGCTCGCAATCGGCCCGAGCCCGAGGCTCGGGTAGCGGTCCAGCAACGCCTGCGCGACCTTCTGTTCCGACGGCGTGAAGCTATCCATCTGGGATAACAGCAACGCCCTGATGCTCGTCCCCATCGGGCACTCCAGCTTTCTGATCTGAATGACAAACGGCAGACGGGTGTCTGCCGGCGACTCCATGCATGTTAGCCGATCGACGTGCGGCAGGCCGCCTGCGGCTCGAAATTAGAGGGACGCATCATTCGATCGCCTGTTGCGTCCGTTTATGTAATAAAACAAACATACATCGAAAGCCACTCCCGGGAACGACCGCCATATATTCAGTGATTACCCTAGGTTTTAGCGCAAAAAAGCGAGTGCTATGATCGCGGCCTCGCCGTAATGTATGGTTTATTACATGTCGGATTGGCAGCGCCGGCACGCGATCACGCGGCGGCGCATCCCGGCCTGGCCCGGTTTTTTTGTCTGGAGGATCCCGTCATGAGGCGGCTCGTAGTACTCACCCTGTTGTCGGCCATGAGCGTGTGCGCGTTCGCCGCTTCGGACCCCGCGGTTGAAGCGAAGAACGGCATGGTCGTGTCCTCGCAGCATTTCGCGTCGCAAATCGGCGTCGATATCCTGAAGGAAGGCGGCAACGCGGTGGACGCCGCGGTAGCAGTCGGCTATGCGCAGGCCGTGACCAACCCGTGCTGCGGCAACATCGGCGGCGGCGGCTTCATGACCGTGCACCTGGCCGATGGCCGCGACCGCTTCATCAATTTCCGCGAGACGGCGCCGGCCGCGGCATCGGCGAACATGTATCTCGACGCGAAGGGCAACGTCATTCAGGACGACAGCCTGTACGGCTATCGCGCCGTCGGCGTGCCGGGCACGGTCGCCGGCCTCGATCTCGCGCAGCGCAAGTACGGCAAGCTGACGCGCAAGCAGGTGATGGCGCCGGCAATCCGGCTCGCGCGCGACGGCTTCGTGCTGACGCGCGCCGATACGGACATCCTCGATACGACGATCGACCGCTTCAAGACGGACCCGGATGCGGCCCGCATCTTCCTGCGACCGGACGGCTCGCCGCTGCAGCCGGGCGATCGCCTGGTGCAGAAGGACCTGGCCCGCACGCTCGAGCGCATCGCGGAGCAGGGCCCCGACGCGTTCTATCACGGCGAGATCCCGAAGATCGTCGAGGCCGCGGCCAAGAAGGGCGGCGGCCTGATCACGGCGGCCGATTTCGCGTCGTACCGCGCGCAGGACATGGCGCCGTTGACGTGCACGTATCGCGGCTACGAGTTCGTGTCGGCTCCGCCGCCGAGCTCGGGCGGCGTGACGATGTGCGAGACGCTGAACATCCTCGAAGGGTACGACATGCGCAAGCTTGGCTACCATTCGGCCGCGGCGGTTCACTACATGACCGAAGCGATGCGCCATGCGTATGAAGACCGCAACACGCTGCTCGGCGACCCGAACTTCATCGACAACCCGGTCGCGAAGCTGACGAGCAAGGACTACGCGGCGCAAATCCGCAAGAGCATCCATGCCGATACGGCAACGCCGTCGGTCGACGTGCAGCCGGGCGTCGGCGTGCACGAGAAGCCGGAGACGACGCATTACTCGATCATCGACAAGGACGGCAACGCGGTATCGACGACCTACACGGTCAACGGCCGCTTTGGCGCCGTGGTCATCGCGCCGGGCACGGGCTTCTTCCTGAACGACGAGATGGACGACTTCACCGTGAAGGTCGGCGCGCAGAACCTGTTCGGTCTCGTGCAGGGCACGCGCAACTCGATCGCACCGGGCAAGCGTCCGCTGTCGTCGATGGCGCCGACCATCGTGAAGAAGGACGGCAAGGTGTTCATGGTGGTCGGCTCGCCGGGCGGCTCGCGCATCATCACGATCACGCTGCAGACGGTGCTGAACGTGATCGACTACGGGATGACGCCGCAGGACGCGGTCACCGCGCCGCGCATCCACCACCAGTGGCTGCCCGACGAGGTCTATTACGAAACCTACGGCCTGTCGCCCGACACGCTCGCGATCCTGCGCAACATGGGCTACAAGATGGTCGAGCAGACGCCGTGGGGCGCCGCCGAGCTGATCATGGTCGGCCTGCCGGGTACCGAAGCGGCGAGCCGCCAGAGTTCCGGGAACGATTCGTCCGTGTCCGGCAACGTGCGGGTCGGCTTCATCTACGGCTACAACGACCCGCGCCGTCCGGCCGGTTCGGCGATCGGTTACTGACCTGATCGGATTGCATCAAGCTGAATCGCTGCCGCCGGCGTTCGCCTCTGCGCGAATGCCGTGCGGCGGCAGCACGTCAGTTCGCGGACATCCGCGAGCCTGACCGGCGCCGGCACCCGTGCCCGACACACCGGGCACGACCGGCTTGCCACGCGCGCCCCCTGGCACGGCACGGGATGCGCGCCTTTCATCCGTCAACATCTTCCCGTGCGTCGAATTCCGTTATGAACAAACGAATGTCCGCGGCAGGCTGGATCCTGCTCGCGATGGCGGCCGGCATCCTGATCGGCTACATGATCTATACGCAACTGCCGGACAAGCAGGCCGCGACGGAGATCGCCGGCTACATCTCGCTGGTGTCCGACGTGTTCCTGCGGCTGATCAAGATGGTGATCGGCCCGCTGGTGTTCTCGACGCTGGTCGTCGGCATCGCGCACATGGGCGACGCGTCGTCGGTGGGCCGCGTGTTCGTGAAGGCGCTCGGCTGGTTCGTCACCGCGTCGCTGATCTCGCTGCTGCTCGGGCTGCTGATGGCGAACCTGCTGCGCCCCGGCGAGAACCTCGGGCTGCCGCTGCCGGATATCGGTGCGTCCGCGCATCTCGCGACGTCCAAGTTCACGCTGAAGGATTTCGTCGGTCACATGGTGCCGAAGTCGATCGCCGAAGCGATGGCGAACAACGAGATCCTGCAGATCGTCGTGTTCTCGATGTTCTTCGGCGTGGCGCTCGCGTCGCTCGGCGAACGCGGCAAGATCCTCGTCGCGGCGATCGACCAGCTCGCGCACGTGATGCTGAAGATCACCGGCTACGTGATGAAGCTCGCGCCGCTCGCGGTGCTGGCGGCGATGGCGTCGACCGTCGCGATCAACGGCCTGTCGATCCTGCTGAAGTTCGCGGTGTTCATGGGCGACTTCTACCTGAGCCTGTTCCTGCTGTGGGGCACGCTCGTCGCCGCCGGGCTGCTGTTCCTCGGCCGCCGCGTGTTCAAGCTGCTGGTGCTGATCAAGGAAGCGTTCATGCTGTCGTTCGCGACCGCAAGCTCGGAAGCTGCGTATCCGAAGATCCTCGATGCGCTCGACCGGTTCGGCGTGCGCCGCAAGATCTCGAGCTTCGTGATGCCGATGGGCTATTCGTTCAACCTCGACGGCTCGATGATGTACTGCACGTTCGCGTCGCTGTTCATCGCGCAGGCATACGGCATTCACCTGTCGCTCGGCACGCAGGTCACGATGCTGCTGATCCTGATGCTGACGTCGAAAGGCATGGCCGGCGTGCCGCGTGCGTCGCTCGTCGTGATCGCCGCGACGCTGCACCAGTTCAACATCCCGGAAGCGGGGCTGCTGCTGATTCTGGGCGTCGATACGTTCCTCGACATGGGCCGCTCGGCCACGAACGCGGTGGGCAACTCGATCGCCAGCGCGGTGGTCGCGAAATGGGAAGGCGAGCTGATGCCGGAAGCGGAAGCCGAAGCGAATGCGGCGCGGCTGGATGCGGAAGCCGAAGCGCGGATGAGCGAGGCGGTCCGCGATGCGGATCGCGTCACCACTGCCTGAAGCGGAATCCCGGGCCGAATTCCCGGCCCTCAGGCCGCCTCGGCGGGGCGGGCCGCGTCGATGCACGCGGCCAGCACCATCGCGGCGGCGTTGCCCGGCGTCGAGCCGAGCAATTGCGGCGCAAAGACACTGTCGCCGATCTCGATCGGCCGCCCCGACAGCGCGCACACACCGCGCTTGCGCGTGGTGAACAGCCGCCACTTCTGGTAACCGTAGTGCCCCGTGCAGGCGTCGCACCATGAAATCATCACGGTGTCGGCCGTGGGCCGTTCGAGCACGCTGATGGACGGCTTGCTCGTCGCGTCCCACGATGGCAGCCGGTCGCGCGTGACGCTGCGCCGCCGCGGCACGCCCCACGAGACGGACGGCATGTCGAAGCTGCCGATCGCGGCGACGGTCACGAGCCAGGGCGCTATACGGTTGTTCATGTCAGTTTTCCTCTAAACGTTACGCGACACCGCCAGGTGCGGCATCACGACAGGCGGATGCGCGGCTGTACGCAGCCGTTGATCCGTTCGGCGATCCACAGCAGGGTCGCCTTGGGGAAGCCGTGCAGCGCCTGCTGGTGCCGCCGGTAGAGCATCAGGTGGCTGAACTGCGCGAAGCGCCCCTGGATGAAGCCGCCGCGAAAGAACCCGAACTGCCCGAGCGTGCCGAACGCGTCGTAGTCGCTGATCGACACGAGCGCGCCGAAATCGTGGAACGCGAACGGCGGAATCGGCGTGCCGTCGAGCCACGCAGGCAGGTGCTTCGCGAGATGCTCGGCCTGCTGCGTCGCGACTTGCGCGGTCGGCGGCAGCGGCCGTTCGTGGCCGTCGGGCAACAGGCTCGCGCAATCGCCGATCGCGAACACGTGCTCGTCGCCCGTGGCCTGCAGCGTCGGCCCGACCACGAGCTGGTTCGCACGATTCGTGTCGAGCCCGTCGAGCGCCTGCATGAAATCGGGCGCCTTCACGCCAGCCGCCCAGACCATCAGGTCCGCTTCCGCAAACGAGCCGTCGCCGTAGTGGAAGCCGTTCGCGTCGGCTGCCGTGACGCGCGTCGACGTCAACACATGAAAGCCGATCTGTTCGAGCCGCCGCTGCGCCGACGCGGAAATCCTCGGCGGAAACGCGGCGAGGATGCGCGGGCCGCTTTCGAGCAGCGTGAGCTGCAGCCGCTCGCGCACCCTCGCGTCGCCATACGCTTGTCCCACTTCCAGCAACCGGCTCAGTTCCGCCGAGAGTTCCACGCCCGTCGCACCCGCGCCGACGATCGCGACGCGCAGTGCTTCGTCGCGCGCGACGCTGCGAAATACGCGCATCCGCAACGCTTCGTTGAAGGTCTCGGCCTGCTGCTGGCTGTCGATGAAATAGCAGTGCTCGCGCACGCCCGGCACGCCGAAATCGTTGGCCTGGCTGCCGAGCGCGAGGATCAGCACGTCGTATTCGAGTTCGCGCGTGTCGAGCATCAGCTCACCGTCCTGCGCGCGGATCTCGCCGAGCTGCACGCGGCGGCGTGCGCGATCGAGCCCCTTCAGTTCGCCGGGCTGGTACGTGTAGCCGTGGTCGCGTGCATGGGCGAGGAAGATCACCTGCTGCTGCTGGACGTCGCGCGTACCGGCCGCGATCGTGTGCAGCATGGGTTTCCAGATGTGGGTCGGGCTGCGGTCGACGACGGTGACCTGCGCGCGCCCGGACCGGCCGAGGCGCTCGCCCAGGCGGGTGGCGAGCTGCAGTCCGGCGATCCCGCCGCCGACGATGACGATGCGTGTAGGGGTTGTCATGTATAAATCATCACATGATGAATAAGGTATGATCCTAGCGCTTCCCGGCTTCGCGTGTCAACGGAGTGGGGCAGGTCACCCGTTTCGGCGGCGCTCAAGCGGGGCCGGAACAGGGGCATTCGAATCATTCAAGGAGAGCAGGAGAACGTGGCTGAAGTCACTGAGCGCGCGCCGGCCAAGCGGCGTATGCGAGGGCGGCCGCTGGCCGGGGCGTCCGTCGGTCCGGACGTGATACTGCGGGCCGCGCGCCGCACGTTTGCGAGGCGTGGCTACGACGCAACGAGCGTGCGCGAAGTCGCGCGCGAGCTGGGAGTCGACGCGGCGCTGATCGCGCACCATTTCGGGACGAAGGAAACGTTGTGGCTGGCGGTCGTCGAGCAGATCGCCGAGCTGGCCGTGCCGATGTTCGAGGCGATGCGCGCGCTGCGCACGTCGCCGCTGCCGCATCGTGACCGCGTGCGGCGCGCGATCGAGCTGTGTGTCGACCACGAGTTCGACGAGCCTGACATGGGCATGTTCTTCTCGACGGCGGCGACCGAAGTGGGTGGGCGGCTCGACCGGCTGCAGGAGCAGATCGTGCGCCCGTATTACGACGTGATGTTCCCGCTGCTGTCGGATGCGGTGGAGGCCGGCGTGATCCGCCCGGTCGAGCCGACGGTGCTGTTCTTCATGATCGCGAGCGCGATCGGCACGACTGTGTCGTACAGTCACATGATGCTGGAGTACACGTCGCTGCCCACGCAGCCGGACGCGTTCCGGAAGGCCGTGGTCGACGTCGCGTTCAACGTCGTCGGCGGCTGAGCGCCGCGCACGGTCACGCCGCCAGCACCAGCCCCAGTTCGCGCACCGCGCTTCGCGCGGTCTCGCGCAACGCATCGACGAGCGGCGATGGCGTCCGGTACGCGATCGCCAGCTCGTACGCGAGCGGGCTGCCCGCATCCTTCAGTTCGCGGAACCCAATACCTTGCGGTTGCATCGGCACGAACAGGCGCGCATCGCGCACCGCGCCCGTCCGCCGGTCATTCGAGGTCCGGGGGCGGCGGGTCGCCGAGCCAGCGCCGTGCGCCGGGCCCGTTGCGGCCCGCACGGTCTTCCGGGTTCGTCAGCTTGCAGCGTTTCAGCGACAGACAGCCGCAGCCGATGCATTCGTCGAGGCTGATGTAGAGCCGCTGCAGCTCCTCGATCCGGCTTGCGACGCGCTGCTTCCAGCCGCGCGACAGCCGCTGCCAGTCCTTGTTGCTCGGCGCGGTGTCCTCGGGCAGGCTGACGAGCTGCTCGGCGATTTCGTCGAGCGAATAGCCGATCTTCTGCGCGAACACGATGAACGCGATCAGCCGCAGCACCGCGCGCGAATAGTGGCGATGGCTCGAGCCGTTGCGCTGCGACTTGATGAGCCCGCGCGTCTCGTAGAACCGCAGTGTCGACGCTGGCACGCCGCTGCGCGCGGCCACTTCGCGAATCGACATCAGCGGCCATTGCGGGATTTCCTGGATACCCATGTTGCCCCTCCGGGAAAACTTGACTTGAAGTTAACTTCAACTTTTATGCTACGCGGCAGTTTAACCCGTCGCGAGGCATCATGCTCTCCTTATCCCTACGCAGGACGTCGCCTTTAGGCGCGGCCTGTGCACTGCTGCTGGCGTTGTCGGGCTGTCACGACGGCAAAGGCACGTCGTCGGCCCAATCCCTTCCCGAAGTCGGCGTCGCCACGATCGCGCCGCGCACGATCCGCCTCGCGGACGAATTCAACGGACGCGTCGAAGCGGTCGATGCGGTCGAACTGCGGCCGCGCGTGAGCGGCTATCTGCAACGCGTCGCCTACAAGGAAGGCGATCTGGTCGCGCAGGGCGCGCTGCTGTTCGAGATCGACCCGCGCCCGTACCGGATCGCCCTCGATCGCGCGAATGCGCAGCTGCAGCGGGCCCGCGCGGCCGCGAGCCTCGCGAACGTGCAGCTCAAGCGCGTGCAGACGCTGATCGATGCGCATGCGACGTCGCAGGAAGAGCTCGACAACGCGCGCGCCACGGCCGAGCAGGCGCGTGCGGACCTGCAGGCGGCCGATGCGGCCGTCGCCGACGCGAAGCTCAATCTCGGTTTCACCGAAGTGCGGGCGCCGATCGCGGGCCGCGTCGGCCGCGCGGTCGCTACCGTCGGCAATCTGGCGCGCGCGGACGACACGCTGCTGACGACCGTCGTGTCGCAGAACCCCGTCTACGTGTATTTCGACTGCGACGAGCAGAGCTACCTGCGCTACAACGCACGGCGTGCCGATCCGAAGCACCGCGCGATCGGCGCCGATCCGGTGCGCGTGGGCCTCGCGAACGAGGCGGGCTTCCCGCATGCCGGCACCGTCGACTTCCTCGACAACCGGCTCGACCCGCAAACGGGCACGATCCGCGCGCGCGTGCGGCTGCCGAATGCGGACCATACGTTTACGCCGGGCCTGTATGCGCGCGTGCAGCTCGTCAGCGGCCGCGACCAGGATGCGCTGCTCGTCGACGACAAGGCCGTGCTCACCGACCAGGACCGCAAGTACGTGTATGTGATCGGACCCGGCGACAAGGCGTTGCGCCGTGACGTGACGATCGGCCGCGGGCTGGACGGCGAGCGGATCATCGAGAAGGGGATCCAGGCGGGCGACCGCGTGGTCGTGGACGGCATGCAGCGGATCTATTATCCGGGCGCGCAGGTGAAGCCGAAGGCACTGCCTGCGCGCGCCGACGCCGGTGCCGGCAATGGCGCGGGTAACGGCGCAGGCAACGGCACGCAGGCCATCGCCGATGCCGGTGCGCCGGCCGCGCAGTGACGGGAGACAGGCAATGGATTTCTCCCGATTCTTCATCGACCGACCGATCTTCGCGGTCGTGCTGTCGATCGTCATCTTCGCGATCGGCCTGATCTCGATTCCGATGCTGCCGGCCGGCGAATACCCGGAAGTCGTGCCACCGAGCGTCGTCGTGCGGGCGACGTACCCGGGCGCGAACCCGAAGGAAATCGCCGAATCGGTCGCCGAACCGCTGGAAGAGGCGATCAACGGCGTCGAAGGCATCATGTACATGAAGTCGGTCGCCGGTTCCGACGGCAGCCTGCAGGTCGTCGTCACGTTCCTGCAGGGCGTCGATCCCGACACGGCCGCCGTGCGCGTGCAGAACCGCGTGAGCCAGGCGCTGTCGCGCCTGCCCGACGAGGTGCGCCAGTACGGGGTGACCACGCAGAAGCAGTCGCCCACGCCGCTGATGTACGTGAGCCTTTATTCGCCGGACAACAGCCGAGATTCGCTGTACCTGCGCAACTACCTGACGCTGCACGTGAAGGACGAGCTGTCACGGCTCACGGGCGTAGGCGACGTCGGCTTGTCCGGCGCCGGCGACTATGCGATGCGGCTGTGGCTCGACCCGAACCGGCTCGCGTCGCGCGGGCTGACCGCGAGCGACGTGATTGCCGCCGTGCGCGAGCAGAACGTGCAGGTGTCGGCCGGCCAGCTTGGCGCGGAGCCGACGCCGAAGAAAAACGACTTCCTGCTGTCGATCAACGTGCGCGGCCGGCTGCGCACGGTGCAGGAGTTCGGCGACATCGTGCTGCGCACCGGCGACGACGGCCAGGTCGTGAAGCTGTCCGACGTCGCGCGCGTCGAGCTGGGCGCGGGCGACTACACGCTGCGCTCGTACTTCAACGACAAGCAATCGGCGGTGGTCGGCATCTTCCTGTCGCCGGGCGCGAACGCGCTCGAGGTCGCGAAGGCCGTGTATGCGAAGTTCGACGAACTGTCGAAGCGCTTCCCGCCCGGCGTCGCGTTCCGACCCGTGTGGGATCCGACGGTCTTCGTGCGCGAATCGATCCGCGCGGTGCAGCACACGCTGATCGAGGCCGTCGTGCTGGTCGTGCTCGTCGTGATCCTGTTCCTGCAGACCTGGCGCGCATCGATCATTCCGCTCGTCGCGGTGCCCGTGTCGGTGGTCGGCACGTTCGCGTGGCTCTATCTGCTCGGCTATTCGATCAACACGCTGACGCTGTTCGGACTCGTGCTTGCGATCGGGATCGTCGTCGACGATGCGATCGTGGTGGTCGAGAACGTCGAGCGCAACATCGCGCAGGGCCTGAGCCCGCGCGACGCCGCACACCAGGCGATGCGCGAGGTGTCGGGGCCGATCGTCGCGATCGCGCTCGTGCTGTGCGCGGTGTTCGTGCCGATGGCCTTCATGTCCGGCGTCACGGGCCAGTTTTACCGGCAGTTCGCGGTGACGATCGCGATTTCGACGGTGATCTCCGCGATCAACTCGCTGACGCTGTCGCCCGCGCTCGCCGCGAAGCTGCTGCGCCCGCACGGCGCGCCGAAGGATGCGCTCACGCGCGGGCTCGACCGCGCGTTCGGCTGGCTGTTCCATCCGTTCAACCGCTTCTTCGACCGCAGTTCCGATCGCTATCACGGCTTCGTTGGCCGCACGCTGAAGCGGCGCGGCGTGGTGTTCGCGGTCTACGCGGCGCTGCTCGCGGCGACCGCGCTGCTGCTCAACGCGGTGCCGGGCGGCTTCATCCCCGTGCAGGACAAGCTGTACCTGTTCGCGGGCGCGAAGCTGCCGGAAGGCGCATCGCTCGCGCGCACCAGCGAGGTGACCGAGCAGATGACGAAGATCGCGCTCGGCACCGACGGTGTCGAGATGGTGCCGGCGTTTGCCGGGTTGAATGCGCTGCAGGGCGTGAACACGCCGAACATCACGAACTCGTACGTGATCCTGAAGCCGTTCGACCAGCGCCACCGCAGTGCCGCGCAGATCAACGCGGACCTGAACGCGCGCTTCTCCGCGATCGGTGGCGGTATTACCTATGCGCTGATGCCGCCGCCGATCCAGGGCCTCGGCAACGGCTCGGGGTATTCGCTGTATCTGGAGGATCGCGGCGGGCTCGGCTACGGCGCCTTGCAGAACGCGCTCACCGCGTTCCAGTCCGCGGTCGCGAAGACGCCGGGGATGAGCTACCCCGTCAGCTCGTACCAGGCGAACATCCCGCAGCTCGAGGTGAAGGTCGACCGCTTGAAGGCGAAGGCGCAGGGTGTCGCGCTGACCGACCTGTTCAGCACGCTGCAGGTCTATCTCGGCTCGATGTACGTGAACGACTTCAACCTGTTCGGCCGCGTGTACCGCGTGATGGCGCAGGCGGATGCCGGTCACCGGCAGACGGCCGCCGACATCGCGAACCTGCGCACGCGCAACGCGAAGGGCGAGATGGTGCCGATCGGCTCGATGGTGACGGTGGCGCCCGCGTACGGGCCCGACCCGGTGGTGCGCTACAACGGTTATCCGGCCGCGAACCTGATCGGCGACGCCGATCCGAAGGTGATGTCGTCGTCGCAGGCGATCGAGAAGCTGCAGCAGATCGCGAAGGACGTGCTGCCGCCGGGCATCACGCTCGAATGGACCGACCTCAGCTACCAGCAGGTCACGCAGAGCAACGCGGCGATCGTTGTGTTCCCGCTCGCGGTGATGCTCGTGTTCCTCGTGCTTGCGTCGCTGTACGAGAGCTGGACGCTGCCGCTCGCGGTGATCCTGATCGTGCCGGTGTGCATCTGCGCCGCGCTGTTCGGCGTATGGCTGTCCGGTGGCGACAACAACGTGTTCGTGCAGGTCGGTCTCGTCGTGCTGATGGGGTTGGCGTGCAAGAACGCGATCCTGATCGTCGAGTTCGCACGCGAGCTCGAAATCCAGGGCAAGGGCGTGATCGAGTCCGCGCTCGAAGCGTGCAAGCTGCGGCTGCGCCCGATCGTGATGACGTCGGTCGCGTTCATCGCGGGCTCGGTGCCGCTGCTGATCGGCGGCGGCGCGGGCAGCGAAGTGCGGGCGGCCACCGGCATCACCGTGTTCGCGGGGATGCTGGGCGTCACGCTGTTCGGGCTGTTCCTGACGCCCGTGTTCTATGTGGCGATCCGCAAACTCGCGGGCGGCACACCGGCCGTGTGGAGCGAACACCACGGCACCCTCGAAGGAGAAAACCGATGAGCGCCGCTTTTCGTCTTTCCGCGCTCGCGATGTCGGTGACGCTCGCCGCGTGCGCGGTCGGCCCCGATTTCAAGCGGCCCGACACGGCCACGACCGCGCGGTTCGCGCGCGACGCGCATCCGGCGTCGCCGCGCGATGCGTCGCCGTCCGGTACGACGCCGGATACGCCGCCCGACGCGTCGGCCGATGCCGATGCCACGTTCTGGCGCGGCTTCGGCGATCCGACGCTGACGCAACTGATCGACACGGCGCTCGCGGCGAACCAGGACCTGCAGGTCGCCGTGTCGCGCTACGACGCATCGAATGCGCTGCTGTCGCAGGCCACGTTCGACCGCTACCCGACGATCACCGCGAGCGGGAAGATCGGCCATCAGCTGATGAGCAAGGATCAGGCGTTCGGCGCGCCGCGCAGCCAGCGCGATACGCCGACGTCGAGCGTCGGGATCAATGCGGCGTGGGAGCTCGACCTGTTCGGCCGCGTGCGCCGGTCGATCGAGTCGCAGCGTGCGGAAACGGCCGCCAGCGCGGCGGACGTGCGCGCGGTGCGGGTCGCGATCGCCGGCGAGGTGGCGAGCACGTACGTCGATCTGCGCGGCTCGCAGGAGCGGCTGCGGATCGCGCGCGAGAACGCCGACAACCAGAAACAGACGCTCGCACTGATCAATGCGCGCGTCGGTGCGGGGCGCGGCTCCGAACTGGATGCGGCGCGGGCGCGCGCGCAGTACGAATCGACGACGTCGCGGATCGCCGTGTACGAAGCGGCGATCGGCGTCGACGAGCACCGGCTCGCGGTGCTGACCGGGCAGACGCCGGACGCGCTGATCGGCCGCTTCGATCTGCCGAAGGCAGCCGTGTCAGCGGGCACGCCCGTGCCGCTGCCGGCGCTGGCCGCCGACATCGCTCCCGGCACGCCGGGCGACCTGCTGCGGCGGCGGCCCGACGTCGCGGC
>NZ_JAAGPM010000179.1:0-13357 GCF_017104865.1 Burkholderia sp. Ac-20349 | reverse complement strand
CAAGCGGCCCGTCGGATGCCGCGCTCGCCCGCTTCGGTGTCGCGGGTGTGGCCGAGCCGTGCGCGCAACTGGCGGCGCCGCACGGCCGGCTGCTGGGCCCCAAATCGATCCGGGACGGCGTGACGGTCGCGCTCGCCGGCCCGCTCTGAACCCTTTGTTTCGCTTTCTTTCGACAGGACCAATCCGATGAAAACCGACGCCGAATCCCATCAACGGATGACCGAACGCCGCCGTGCCGGCCATGAGAAGAAGCAGGCCGCCGCCGTCAACGAAAAGGGCCTGCTGATCGTCAATACCGGCAATGGCAAGGGCAAGAGCACGGCCGCGTTCGGCATGGCCGTGCGCGTGCTCGGCCACGGCATGCGGCTCGGCGTCGTGCAGTTCATCAAGGGCGCGCTGCACACGTCCGAGCGCGACTTCCTCGGCGCGGTGGCCGAATGCGATTTCGTGACGATGGGCGACGGCTATACGTGGAACACGCAGAACCGCGACGCCGACATCGCGACCGCGCGCAAGGGCTGGGACGAGGCGCGCCGGATGATCGAGAGCGGCGACTACCGGATGGTGATCCTCGACGAACTGAACACGGTGCTGAAGTACGAATACCTGCCGCTCGACGAAGTGCTCGCGACGCTGGCCGCGCGCCCTGATTCGGTACACGTCGTCGTGACCGGGCGACACGCGCCCGATGCGCTGATCGACGCGGCCGACCTCGTCACCGAAATGCGGCTCGTCAAGCATCCGTACAAGGAACAAGGCGTGAAGGCGCAGCGCGGCGTGGAGTTCTGAGCGTGCCGGCCTGCCCCGCGCTGTTCGTCAGCGCGCCCGCGTCGGGTCAGGGCAAGACGTCGGTGACGGCCGGTCTCGCGCGGCTGCACCGCCGGCTCGGCCGGCGCGTGCGCGTGTTCAAGACCGGGCCCGACTTTCTCGATCCGATGCTGCTCGAACGTGCGAGCGGCGCGCCCGTGCATGCGCTCGACCTCGGGATGGTCGGCGAGGCCGGCTGCCGCGCGCTGCTGGCCGACGCCGCGCGCGAGGCCGACCTGATCCTGATCGAGGGCGTGATGGGGCTGTTCGACGGTACGCCGAGCAGCGCCGACCTCGCGGCCGCGTTCGGCGTGCCGGTCGTCGCGGTGATTTCCGCGAAATCGATGGCGCAGACGTTCGCGGCGATCGCGTTCGGACTCGCGCGGTTCCGGCCGGGGCTGCCGTTTCACGGTGTACTGGCGAATCGCGTCGGCTCGGCCCGGCACGCGGAACTGCTGCAACAGGCGCTGCCCGACGACCTGCGCTGGCTCGGGCACGTGACGGCCGATGCGGGCATCGCGCTGCCGGAGCGGCATCTCGGCCTGCACCAGCCGAACGACATCGACGATCTCGATGCGCGGCTTGATCGCGCGGCCGATGCGCTTGCGCAAACGGCACTTGCCGAGTTGCCGCCGGCTGTTGCGTTCGCGGAACCGGATGCCACGGCACCGCTG
Organism: Burkholderia sp. Ac-20349; assembly: GCF_017104865.1. Taxonomy (NCBI): domain Bacteria; kingdom Pseudomonadati; phylum Pseudomonadota; class Betaproteobacteria; order Burkholderiales; family Burkholderiaceae; genus Burkholderia; species Burkholderia sp. Ac-20349. Next base: position 11,876 of record NZ_JAAGPM010000179.1, on the reverse strand, counting down.
CCGCGTGGACTCGCCGGCAAACGGATCGCGGTGGCGCGCGATGTGGCTTTTTCGTTCATCTATCCGGCGAATCTTGCGCTGCTTGAGGGGCTCGGGGCGCAGTTGCGGTTTTTCTCGCCACTCGCCGACGAATCCGTGCCGGGCGATTGTGACGCGCTGTTCCTGCCGGGCGGTTATCCGGAGTTGCATGCAACGACGCTCGCGGCCAATTCCACTACCGCGCGGTCGATTCGCGCGCACGCGGCGGCCGGCCGGCCGATCGTCGCGGAATGCGGGGGGATGGTGTATCTGTGCGAATCGCTGACCGACGCCGACGGCTTGACGACGCCGATGCTGGGCGTGCTGCCAGGCCATGCGACGATGCAGCGCCGGTTCGTGGCGCTCGGGATGCAGCAGCTCGAAACGCGCAGCGGGATGATGCGCGGCCATACGTTCCATTATTCGCGGCTCGCGACGCCGCTCGAACCGGTCGCGAGCGCCGCGCGTCCCGATGGCGCATCTGGCAGCGGCGAAGCCGTCTATTGCCACGACGCGATCGTCGCGACCTACATGCACATGTACTGGCCGTCGAATCCGGATGCGGTCGTGGCGTTGTTCAGCGGGGAAGGAAGCGTTCTAGGCTGACCGATGCGGTGCTCGGATCGGGATCGCACAAGACATACAGGAATTGCTCGCCCCATCACAATGATCACGTGCCCGCTTTGTGCGACTACAGATGTTGTTCGATGTCCATTCGTTGGTGCAGGACCCGAATCACATCGATCGTGTATTCCGTTTCGCGATAGAACACGACGTGGGAGCCCACTGCGTACCGGAAATATCCATCGCGAACCATGCAAGTCCGACCGGCCTTCTCACCACGCGCCAGTGCTTCCATTGTTCCGATCAGATCGCGGTGGTAAAGGTCAGCTTGCTTGAGCGACCAATGCACGGCGGTATAGCGCCAAATTTCTTCGAGATCGAGTTCAGCCAGCGGTGCAAGCTGAAGCTGCCTGCCTTTAACCGCCATGCGTCGCCCGCATGCGGGCCAGGAAGGCTTCGCTGTCGAATGGCTTGGGCGCTCCCGATGCCTCACCGGCCTTCAGCGCTTCCTGCAACGCACGTACCTGCGTTTCGTGTGACTCGAGAAGCCGCAAACCGGCTCGGACGACGTCGCTCGCGGAACCGTATCGTCCCGACTGAACTTGAGCGTCGACGAATTCGGCAAAGTGGTCGCCCAGGGAAACGGATGTGTTTCGCGACATGAGTCACCTCCTTTTCAATGCGGCCATCATATACCAAAGTTTGGTACTCCAGGCACTCAGCCGCTGCGGCGACCTTGCCGATGTCCAGCCTCGCGCCGTATGTGTCGTTTCCCCGATCACACCAGGAACGTCTCCGCGAGCTTCACCCAGTACGACGCGCCGGTGGGCAACGCCGCATCGTTGAAGTCGTAGCCGGGGTTGTGCACCATGCAGCCGCCCTCCCCGTCGCCGTTGCCGATGATCAGGTAGCAGCCCGGCCGCTTCTCGAGCAGGAACGCGAAATCCTCGCTGCCGGTGAGCGGCACCATCCCGTCGATCAGGTTCGCGTCGCCCGCCCACTCGCGGGCAACGTTGCGCGCGAATGCGGTCATTTCCGCATCGTTGACGAGCACCGGGTAGCGGCGCTGGTAGTCGATCGTCGCGGTCGCGCCGAACACGGCCGCCTGCGCATGCACGACTTCCTTGATGCGCGTCTCGAGCAGGTCGCGCACTTCCGGCTTCAGCGCGCGCACCGACAGGCGCATCTGCGCGCGATCGGGAATCACGTTCGGCGCCTCGCCCGCGTGGATCGCGCCGACCGTGACGATCGCCATGTCGAGCGGCGACACATTGCGCGACACGATCGTCTGCAGCGCGATGACGATCTGCGCGCAGACGACCACCGAGTCGACGGCCTTGTGCGGCACCGCGCCGTGGCCGCCACGGCCCTGCACGTCGACGATCACCGTATCCGACGACGCCATGAACGGCCCCGGCAGGAAACCGAACTTGCCCGTCGGGAAGCCGGGCATGTTGTGCATCGCGAAGATCGCGTCGCACGGGAACTGCTCGAACAGCCCTTCGTCGAGCATCTTCTTCGCGCCGCCGAGCCCTTCCTCCGCCGGCTGGAAAATCAGGTTCAGCGTGCCCGAGAAGCAGCGCTCGCGCGCGAGATGCTTCGCGGCCGCGAGCAGCATCGCCGTGTGGCCGTCGTGGCCGCACGCGTGCATCTTGCCGGCGATCTTGCTCTCGTACGGCAGGCCCGTCGACTCGTGGATCGGCAGCGCGTCCATGTCGGCGCGCAGGCCGAGGCGCTGCGTGCCGTTGCCGACCTTCAACTGCCCGACGACACCCGTCCCGCCGAGCCCGCGATGCACCGTGTAGCCCCACGACTGCAGTTGCGCCGCGACGAGGTCGCTCGTCGCGAATTCCTCGAAGCCGAGCTCGGGGTGGGCATGGATGCGGTGCCGGATCTCGATCATTTCGTCGGCGAGGCCTGCGGGAATCACGCTGTGCGTCACGGTGTCGTCTCCTGTCCTGTGGGGAATATGCAGGCAAGGATAGTCAGTTAGATGGCAACCCGGAAGACCGAGAGTCGTCGTGGTAGCAACCGATGGTTGCCATGGGGGAATGCGATGCACGACGAGCGCAAGCCCGGCCATCCGGACGACTGCCGCACGGGATCCGAGCGCGCGAAACTGTGCGCCACCCACCCATTTCCTGCGCATGAGCGCCCGATGACTATCGCCAGGCATCCTGAAATAGCCCATACACATCAAAGGCTTGTAAATTCTTGTTCACTTTTTGACGGTCGTACATTTTTTGTGTACGCTGACAGAAAAGTGAACATGCGATTCCCTTCGATGCCCGCGAACCCTTCCCTCTCCCTGCCGGAACAGCACGTGCTCGACGAAGCCTGCGCCGCGTTCGAACGCGCGACCCGGCGCTTTCGCGCGCGGCCCGTGCGCGTGCCGGCCGCCTACAAGGCGCACGCCGACGCCATGATCCGCTTCGACGTTGCGGGGCAGGTCTTCGAGATGCCGGTCGCGGTGCGCCTGCACGTCGAATCGCTGGCGGGCACGCTCGCGGCATTGCGCCGCGGCGGCGGCAACGCGGTGCCCGGCGAGCGCCCGCTGATGCTGGTCGCGCCGCATCTGTCGGCCGAACTGGCCGCCGGCCTGACCGACCAGGGCATCCCGTTTCTCGATACCGCCGGCAACGCATGCCTGATTCAGCCGGAGGCGACCGTGATGATCGCGGGCCGGCCGAAGCCCGCACGGGCACCGCGCCGGCAGTCGTCGCGCGCGACGACGCCGAAGGGGCTGGCCGTGATGTTCGCGCTCGCGACGCAGCCCGGCCTCGTCGCGCAACCGTATCGGGCGATCGCGGCCGCGTCGGATGTCGCGCTCGGCACGGTCAATCTGGCGATGGACGATCTGATCGCGCGCGGCCTCGTCGGGCAGCGCCGCAACGGCGAGCGCCTGCTTCCCGACTGGCCTCGCTTCGTGCAGGAATGGGTCGCGCTGTACCCGAGCCGCTTGCGCGCGAAGCTGCCGAGCCGCCGGTTTGCCAGCCTCGCGCCCGACTGGTGGCGCGGCTTCGATTTCGCGGCATTCGATGCACGGCTCGGCGGCGAGCCGGCGGCCGACCTGCTGACGCACGACCTGAAGCCGGCCACGATCACCGTCTATACGCACGGCACCGCGTCGAACCGGCTGCTGCTCCAGGGCCGCCTGCGTCCGGACGAGCGCGGCGAGGTCGAACTCGTCGAAGCGTTCTGGCCGCCGTCTGCCGCGCTCGACTGGCGCGAGCAGGAAGGACCGGTCGTGCCGCCGCTGTTGATCTACGCGGATCTCGTCTCGTCCGGCGACAGCCGCAATCTCGCCATCGCGGATCGCATCCATGACCGATACCTTGCCCACCCGCCCGCTTGAAGTCGACGCACGCCGGCCGCTGGAGCCTGCGGCGGTCGCGCTGCTGCAGGCCGTCAGCTCGGCCTGCGCACGCCTCGACGCGGCATTCGTGGTGGCCGGCGCTACCGCGCGCGACATCCTGATGTGGCACGTGCACGGCATCCGGCCGGTGCGTGCAACGCGCGACGTCGACGTTGCCGTGTGCGCGGTGAGCTGGCCATTTCACGCGCAACTCGTCGACGCACTCGTCGCCACCGGGCAATTCGCGCGCGCATCGAAACAGCAGCAGAAACTGCTGTTCGACAGCGGCGCGCACGGTTTTCGCACGGAGCTGGACCTCGTGCCGTTCGGGCCGCTCGAAACGCCGCCGGGCGAGATTGCGTGGCCGCCCGGCGGCGAATTCGTGCTGAACGTACTCGGCTTCCAGGAAGCGGTGGACACCGCACAGCCGGTGTCGATCGACGCGCATACCGTGGTGCCGGTGGCCAGCCTGCCGGCGCTGACGCTGCTGAAGCTGCTCGCGTGGAAGGACCGGCGTGCGCGCCAGAACAGCGACGCGTACGACCTGCTGTTCCTGCTGCGGAATTTCCACGACGCCGGCAATCGCGAACGTATCTGGGATGATGCGCCGGACCTGCTCGAGACCCATGCGTTCCAGCCGGGGCTCGCCGCGGCCGCGCTGCTCGCGCGCGACGCGCAGCAAATTGCTTCGCCGCCAACGCGCGACGCGATCCGCGCGCTGTTGTCGGACGCAGCGACCTATGCCGCGCTCGGTCAGGATCTGCTGGCACGCGCGTTCGCACTGTTGCCCGGTGAATTCAGCGACGACGTCGACCGGTATCTCGATGCGTTCCGCACCGGCTTTCTCGTCGATCAACCCGCGCCACGCACGTGACACGTCGCTGCGGAACAGCAGCGTGCGCGTACGGATACGAAGCTGCGCTCAGGCCGCCCAGTCTTCGAGCGCCAACCCGGCAACACGGGCGAACTCGCGGCTGTTGTGCGTGACGAGCACCGCACCGGCCGCGATCGCATGCCCGGCGATCGACGCGTCGTTCGCGCCGATCGGCGTGCCGCGCGCGGCAAGATCGGCACGAATCGCTGCCGTTGCATCGACGGCCGCGGTATCCCACGACAGCACGCCATCCAGCCGCGAAACAAAGGCCGTCACGAGTTCCGCATGCTTCGGTGACGTCTTCCTGCCAACCGCGCCGAACCGCATTTCGGCGTACGTAATCGCCGAGACGACGATCCGGTGTTGCGCATTGACGCACGATTGCAGCCGCGACAGCACCACGGGAGGCCGCTCGCGCATGATGAACGAGCAGAGGTTCGTATCGAGCATGTAGCGCGTGGTCACTGGCCGGACTCCGTCGGCGCGGCGCCACCACCGGACAGGTCGAAGCGGCCGGACTCGATGACGGCCGGACGTTCGGCGAGCAAGTCGGCGTCGGCCAGCGGTTCGCTCGCGAACGAGAGCCACGTGGGCCGCACCGGCCGCAGCAACAGTGTGTCGCCCTCGCGACGGATCTCGAGTTCCGTCACCCCCTCGAACTCCATGTCCTTCGGGATGCGGATCGCCTGGTTACGGGCGTTCTTGAAAATGGAAACGGTGCGCATGAGCCACTCCATGGGAGTACGATGCACCCACTGTAGGCATATGCCGGCATATGTCAATTTGAGGGCACGCAAACCGGATGTCGCGCCCCATGCTGTCGCGGATGTATTTGCCATGTCGCGGACCTGTCGTCGATGAGGAGAGCGATCCATTCTTCACGACGCAGGCCGCGCGGTCCATATCCCGAACAGCCGATGCCGGCGGGCCACGGCGCCGCGCGCAACGTCGCGCCGCACCGCGCACCCGCGCCGTCACGGCAACCGGAAAGTGTCGAAGAATGTATCGCGCTCGATCACGGTGAGCGCCGCGCGCTTGTGCGGGAAATCGAATTCCTTCAGCGTGTAGAACCCGAGCCGGTGCATGTACGCGATGTGCCGCACGTGATCGACGCGCGGCTCGCCGACGAGCCGCTGCGTGCGCGGTTCGTCGACGAACATGTAGTGCAGCACCCCGCTCCACCATGCATGCAGCTTGCCGGCGCTCTGGAAGCGCGAGTCGCCGATCAGCAGGTGCAGCCCGCGGTCGTAGTCGTGCGCCTCGTAGAACGGCGCGAGACGGTCCTCCTTCGCCCAGTAGAACTCGAAATAGCCGAACGGCGTGTCGTCGAAATAGCCGATCATCGGGTGCATGTGCGGATCGGCGAGCCGCTCCGCGAGATACGCCGCGTGCTCGTCGCGCGTGCCGCGCTGGTCCCAGAAATGCGCGACGCGATCGAGGTTCATCCAGTCGCTGAACAATTGCGCATGTTCGTCGATGTCGACGGTGCGCAGGCTGAACGTCATCCCGACCTGCGGCATGTCGCGCGCATAGATCTCGCCGGCCGGCGACGGCGGCCGCACCGGGTGCCGGTGGCCGTTCGTGATCGTGTAACGCAGCGGCATCCCGCCCGACGCAGGCGCCTTCAGCCACGGCCGCGGGTTCTGCCAGAACGTCGCGCGCGACACGGTGAGCCGCAGCGTGTCGCCGGCAACCTGCGCGCCGTCGATCACGCCCTCGCGCACCGCGCGCGCGACGTACGACGCAACGGCCGCCGCATCGGCGCCGCCGAGCGGCACCGTGACCGTCGCCGCGTCGTAACGCGTGTCGGTGTTGAACAGCGCGACGAACGCCGCGAGCAATCCGTCCGGCGCATCGTCGGGCCGCCACGCGTCGAGCGTGTGCTCGGCGACTGCCCTCGCCGGCCCGTGTGCGGCGCCGTCGAGCGCGGCGGCCACGTCCCCTTCGACGGCGTCAGCCGTGCCGGCCGGTTTCGTCAGCGTGTCTTCCATCACAGTGCTCCCGCGTCGTGGCGGTCGGCGAGGACGTGCAGCCCCCGCTCGAGCGCCGGAAACAGGCTGCGCTGGAAGTTGTTCCAGCGCAGTTCGAGAATCGTGTCGTCCGGCGCGATCGACGTGTCGAGCACGTCGCAGATCACCTCGCCGGAATCGATGCCGTTGTCGACGTAGTGGAACGACGCGCCCGTCATCATCACGGGTTCGACGGTCGACGTCGCGCCGCTCGCCCAGTCGACCCGTTCGCCGCGCGCGCCGTGCAGCGCGTCGAGCGTCGCCCACGCGCCGCGCCGCTGGTACGGCGAACCGTCGGCGGTGATGCCCGGATGAATGTTGGCGATGCGCCGGTGAAAGCGCGCGCCGGGCCGCACGAGTTCGTCGAGGATCACGAGCAGCCCGTCGAGCACGACGACGTCGGCTTCGAGTTCGAGCAGGCGTTCGAGCAGGCGGCGCTCGAACGCCTGCTTGGCCGCAGCGCGCTCGCGCGCGTCGCGCGGCAGCCGCCGGTGCGTCGACGGAATCGAGCAGAACAGTTCGTCGACCGGCCGGCCCTGCACCGCCAACCCTTCCGGCAGGATCCACGGGCGGCCCGGCGTGCGGACGAAGCCGTAGTCGGCGACTTTCGCGCGGTCGGCCGGCGACCCGTCGTCGTCGTCGACGATCACGCCCTTCAGCGTGTAGCGCTCGCCGAGCGGCGAGTCGTTCAGGCGTTCGACGAGAAATTCGAGCGGCGCCTTCATGTAGCGCGTACCGCCCTGATAGGCGACCGGCTGCCCGGCACGATCGGCCGCGCCGTTGCGCAGCGACTGGATGTAGACGAGATTTTTCTTCGGCATGGATGCGTCGTGGAAAAGCGGACGAAGGCGCCGCGGCCGGCCCGCGCCAGCCATGAAGGCCGGCCGGCGGGCCGCGGCGCGCATCGTCACCAGTTGTACTTCGCGGTCGCGATCACCGTGCGGTCGGTACCGAAAATGCAGACGTTCATCGACTGGCAACCGCTGATGTAATGGCGGTTGAAGAGGTTCGTCCCGTTCACGGCGAAGCGCCAGTTACGCGTGTCGTAGTGCAGGCCCGCGTCGAACAGCGTGACGCTCGATACCGTCAGCGAGTTGTCGGCCGCACCGGCCGATGCGCTCTGGTAGCGAATGCCGCCGCCGAGGCCGAAGCCCTCGAGCGGCCCCGTGTGCCACGTCCAGTCGGTCCACAGCGACGCGATCTGGCGCGGACGCGGCACATCGACTGGCCAGTTGTTCAGCGACACGTCGTTGGCCTTCACGTTCTTCACGTCCTGATACACGTACGACGCGATCACCGACAGGTTGCGCGTGACCTTGCCGGTCGCGCTCAGCTCGATCCCGCGCGAACGCACTTCTCCGGTCTGCACCGACTTCGTGATATCGGTCGGCGCCGGCGTGAGCACGTTGGTCTGGTTGATCTGGTAGATCGCCGCGTTCAGCATCAGGTTCTTGCCGGGCGGCTGCCAGCGCAGGCCGGCCTCGATCTGCTTGCCGCGCGTCGGCTGCGACAGCCCGCCGCCGAGCATGCTCACGCCGATCAACGGATTGAACGATGTCGCGTAGCTGATGTACGGCGACAGCCCGTAATCGCCCTGATACGTCAGACCCACGCGGCCGGTGAACGCCGTGACGTCGGCCTTCGACTGCGTGCCGCTGGCGCGGTCGTCCATCCGCATGTTGACCCAGTCCTCGCGGCCGCCAAGCGTCAGCGTCCAGCGGTTCCACTTGATCTGGTCCTGCGCGTACAGGCCGAACGTGTTCATCGTCGTGTACGTGTTGGTACGGGACGTCGCGTCGGGATCCGCGAACGCGCCCATCGTGACCGGCAGGTAGACCGGGTTGTACAGGTTCAGCGGCGGCGCCGCGGCCAGCCATTCGCTGTCGGTCGCCGTCTGCCGGTTGTACTGGAAACCGAGCAGCAGCGTGTGCTCGAGCGGGCCGGTGCCGAAGCGCGCCTGCGCGTTGTTGTCGATGTCGAAACGGCTGTAGTTCATCTGGAACAGGCCGGCCCAGCGCGACACGTCGGTCGTGCTGCCGTCGACGAAGCCGTTCCCGAACACCGACGCGTTGTCGAGCGACAGGTGCATCCAGCGCACGTTCTGGCGCAGCGTCCACATCGAGTTCAGATGGTGCTCGAACTGATAGCCGAGCGACCACTGCTTCTTGCGGTAATAGTTGAAGTTCCCGTCGCCTTCGTAGATATCCTTATTGATCTGCCCGTTCGGGTTCGGCAGCACCGTGCCCTGCGCGGGCAGGAAGTTCGACGAGATGTCGCCCCAGTCCTGCAGGTAGGTCGCGGAAACCGTCAGCGACGTATCCGCGTTCGGGCGCCAGCGGAACGACGGCGCGAGCGCAATGCGCTGGTCGTTGTTCGGGCCGGTCACCGCGTTGCCGTCGCGCGCGACGCCGACGAACCGATACGCGTACTTGCCGTCCGGGTCGAGCTTGTCGCCGACGTCGATCATGAACTGCTTGCGCGCATAGTTGCCGATCTGCACACCGGCCTCGCGCACGCGCTCGCCGTCGGCGAGCTTGGTCTGCACGTCGATGATCGCGCCGGGATCGCCCGCGCCGTACAGCACCGAGGTCGGCCCGCGCAGCACGCTGATGCTGTCGATCATGTACGGATCGACGCGCCAGCTCGCCAGGTTCAGCGTGTTCGGCACCTGCAGCCCGTTCACATACGCGGTCGGCGTGAAGCCGCGCAGCGCCGCATACCAGTCCGAACGGTTGTCCGAGCCGTACGACGAGAAACCCGGCACGTAGCGCAGCGCCGCGTTCACGTCGGTCGCGCCCGTCATCTCGATCTGCTGCGCGGTGACGATGTTGATCGTCTGCGGAATCTCGTTGATCGGCGTATCGGTCTTGGTGCCGGTCCGGCTGCGCTTCGCGACGAGCCCGACCGTGCCGTCCCCTGCCGAGGCCGCGTTGACGTTGATCGTCGGCAGCGTGCCGGCCGCCGCACTGGCCGACCCACCGTTCTGCGCACTGCTGGCCGACGCCGCGGCGCCCGCGTTCACGGCCGGCGCCGTCTGGGCATACGCGTGCCCTGCCGCCGCCCCGAACGCCACGCTCGCCGCGGCTGCGATCGCACGCAAACGCGTGCCTGTTGCCCACTCCATCTTTCTCTGCTCCAGTTTTTTCATGCGGTCTCCGACCGCGCCTTTGTCAAAGAGCGAAAGCCATCCGGCTTGCGCTCACCCCGTTGTCCTGTCGTTTTTCATGCGGTGCCCGGGCCGCGCCTTCTTCATGGGCGGGTGCGGTTCCGTGTTCGAGCGATGCGCAGATTTCGTCCGCGCGGCGCGCCAGTACCGACAGCAGCGTGTCGGACAGGCCGTGGCTGTCTTCGCAGCAGCCTTGCAGGTAGATGCGCGGCGCGAAGTGCTCGGGTGTCGCGAGCAGGTAGTCGCGCGTGACGTCGCCGCGCACCAGCGCATCGCCCAGGTGCGGCGCGAGCCCTTCGAGCAGCGCGGAATGCGTGTCGCGGCGGTAGCCGGTTGCCAGCACGAGCGCGTCGAAGCGCTCGACGCGCGTCGCGCCGCTCATCCGGTCGCGCAGCGTCAGCTCGATGCGGCCGTCGGCGCCGCGCACCGCGGCTTCGATCGCGCTGTTCGCGAGCAGCGCATGACGCGGCGTCCCGTCGATGCGCTGCAGGTACAGCATTTCGTAGATCTGTTCGATCAGCGGCCGGTCGACCACCGCGTAGTTCGTGTCTCGATAGCGTTCGAGCAGCGCGCGGCGCGCGTCGTGCGGCTGCGCATAGACGACATCGGTGAACTCGGGGCTGAAGATCTCGTTGACGAACGGGCTGTCGTCCGCGGGTTTCAGTGCGCCGGCGCGCATCACGAGGCTGGCGTCGACATGCGGGAAGCGGCGCGCGAGATCGATGAACACCTCGGCTGCGCTCTGCCCCGCGCCGATCACCGCGACGCGGCGGCGCTCGCCGTCCGGCGATGCGACGAGCCGGTCGATGTCGGCCAGGTACGACGACGAGTGGATCACGCGGTCGCGGCCGAGCGCGGCGAACGCGTCCGGAATCGCCGGCGTGCCGCCGACGCCGACCGACAGCGCGCGCGTGACGCGCTGGCGCTCGTGGCCCGCGGCGTCGCGCGACAGCACCCGCAGCGCATCGATCTTCGCGCCATCGCCGCGCACGGGCTCGATCGCGAGGACGGTCTCGCTGTAATGGACGCGATCGTCGAACGCCTCGGCCACCCAGCTCAGGTAGTCGTGGAACTCGACGCGGGTCGGATAGAAGTTCTTCAGGTTGACGAATTCGTTCAGCCGGCCGCGTTCGAACAGGTAGTTGATGAACGTGTAGGGGCTTTTCGGATCGCGCATCGTGACGAGATCCTTCAGAAACGAGATCTGCATCCGGCAGTCGTCGAGCAGCATCCCGCGATGCCAGCCGAATTCAGGCTGGCGCTCGACGAAGCAATGGGCAAACGTCCGCGCGCCGCTGCGCTCCGCGAGGCGCACGGCCAGCGCCAGATTCGACGGCCCGAAGCCGACGCCGATCAGGTCGAATACGGTTTCTCTCTGCATGTCTCAGCTCCCTTGTCGGTGAATCCGGCGCGTCAGACGTGACGGCCGGAGAAGAACGTCTCGCGCAGCGCGCGCATCCACAGCGGCTGCGCGTCGGCCAGCGCGAGACGGCGCTGCCGCGCGAAGCCATGCCGCGCGAGATGGTCGGCAACCCGCGCGTGGCCGGCCGGAACGGCACAGCCGACCGCTTCGGTACGCGGGTCGTCGAGAAACAGGTAATGGACGACGGACGGCAGCCAGCCGGCCACGCAATGCGGGCCGCGCCAGCGCGATTCGCCGACCAGCATCCGCAGGCCGCGGTCGTAGTCGCGCGCCGCGACGTGCGGCGCGAGCGCGTCTTCCTTCAGCCAGTACGCTTCGAAATACGCGAACGGTTCGCCGTCGAAGCAGCCGACGAGCGGAATCACGTGCGGATCGGTGCCGGGCGCGGTGCCTGGCGCGCCGTCCGTGCCGGATGGCGCGGGTTGCATGGGTTGCGCGCCCGGCCAGCCATCGCGCACGCGCGGGTA
>NZ_JAAGPM010000017.1:0-79761 GCF_017104865.1 Burkholderia sp. Ac-20349 | reverse complement strand
TAGTAGAGATGTTATGGCACTAGATCACGTCGCCGTACACCACGGCGATACACACTTGCCATACACGACGCGCTTGCGATCTACGGTTGCGCTGGCCGCGCCGGGATGCGACCCCGGATTCGCCGACACGCTGGCCGCACTGGTGGCCGAGCCGTCGCTGGCCGACGCGCTGCGGCCGCTGCACCTGACCGACTGCACGATCGACGCGCGCGACGGCCGCTGGACGCTCGCGATCGTGCCGTTCGGCGGCAGCGAGGTCGTGAACCGGATGCCGTCGTTCCGCCGCTACGTCCGTCTGACGGGCGAGCAGGCCGCTGCGCTGTCGGCGGCCTGTCTTGCGTTCGAAACCGCACTACGCAGGATTTTGCACGGGTAAGCTGTGGCGTTGCGCACCGGGGGAACCCGGCGGCCGCGTTTAGGGGTTTTACCGGAGATGCCGATGCTGTTCCAGTCACGCTCACACGAAGACGTGCACGATCACGGGCTCGCGATCGCGGGCTGGCATCAGGTCTATCGCCAGATGACGCCGGGCCGCTTCAAGGGCACCGTCACGCAGGTGCTGTACGACGATTTCCACTTCTTCCGCGAAACGACCAACCGGCGTGTCGCGCAAACCGGGCTCGCGCCGGCCGGGCGCACGTCGCTCGCGGTGCCGCTGTCCGTGCCGCTCGCGGGCACGTTCCAGGGCCAGCCCGTCGACGGCTATGCGCTGCTCGCGCTGCGCGCCGGCGAGGATTTCGAATTCCACACGCCGGAAGGGATGGGGCTCGTCGGGATCAGTGCGGCGTCCGACATGGTCGACGAGCTGTGCGAAGCCGAATTCGGCGCATCCGGCGCGCGCAAGCTGCGCCACGTGACGCGGCTGTCCGACGAGCAGGGCGTCGCGCTCGGCGTGCGGCTGTCGGCGTTGATCGACGACGCGCAGCGCAACCCGGGCCACCTCGAATACGCGGCCACCCGCAAGATGTTCCGCGATGCGATGCTCGGCATGTTCCTCGACGCACTCGAGCAGGGCATCGGCGTCGAGCGCCGCGACATCACGCACGCCACCTACAGCGACATCGTGAGCCGTTGCGAGAAGCATCTGCGCGACCGGCCCGAAGAACCCGTCACCGTGCTCGAACTGTGCCGTGCGCTGCGCTGCAGCCGCCGCACGCTGCAAACGAGTTTCCAGCGCGTGGCCGACGTCACGCCGGTCGGCTATCTGCGCACGATCCGGCTGAATGCGGTGCGCCGCATGCTGCGCACGACGTCGGTGCAGCAACTCGGCGTCGGCGAGGCCGCTGCGAGCTGGGGTTTTACGCACCTCGGCTATTTCGCGCGCGAGTATCGCGACCTGTTCGGCGAGCTGCCGTCCCAGACGACGCGCCCCGAATGACGCACGCGCGCCGCAACGGCGCCGCCGGGCACGGTCGCGGGCAACGCGTGCGACTGTTTGCCGATTTGCGATAGAGGTCCTGAATTTTCGCTGGATAGAGTCCTGTCACCCATATCGATAACCCCATCGATCTGCACTGCGAATCGATGACAACAGAGGGGCGGGACATGAAGATCGGACGACGACTGGCCGCGGCTGCGGCGACGCTGGGTTGCATGCACGCACACGCGCAAACCTCCGGCAGCGTGACGCTGTACGGCACCGTGGACACCGGCATCATCTACTCGACGAACCAGCAGTTCACGCGCGCCGACGGCAGCACGGGCGGCGGCCATGCGTGGCAGATGGGCGGCGGCAACCTCGTGCCGTCGCGCTTCGGCTTCCAGGGCGCCGAGCCGCTCGGCGGCGGGCTCAATGCGGTATTCACGCTCGAGCAGCAGTTCCTGTCCGCGAACGGGCAGGCGCTGCAGGGCGGCACGGCCTTCAGCCGGCAGGCGTGGGTCGGGCTGCGCCAGGACGGGATCGGCACGCTCGGCCTCGGTCGACAGTACGACTCGTACACCGACATGCTCGGCGCGTACGTGTCGAGCAACAACTGGGCGACGCCGTACGGCTCGCACCTCGGCGACGTCGACAACCTGAACGCCGCATTCAACTTCAACAACGCGGTGAAGTTCACCAGCGCCGATTTCAACGGCCTCACGTTCGGCGGCACGTTCAGCTTCGGCGGGCAGGCCGGCGACTTCTCCGCGAAGCGCGGCTACGCGGTGGCTGCGACGTACACGCGTGCGCCGGTCGCGTTCTCGGTCGGCTACCTCGACCTGCACCAGCCGCTCGATGCGGCGCTCGGCGGCGCGAGCGGCTATATCGGCGATTTCGCGTGCAGCAACCCGGGCGCGATGTACTGCCTGCTGCAGGATGCCGGCTCGATGCGCGCGTTCGGCGCGGGCGGGTCGGTCACGTTCGGCGATGCGACGATCGCGCTCACCTACACGCATACGCGCCTCGGCGACAGCCGCTATTTTTCGACCGCCGCGCAGCCGCGCACGCAAGCGTTCACGTTCGACATCGGCGAGCTGAATGCCACGTACATGTTTACGCCTGCGCTGCAAGGCGGCGTGGCCTATATCTTCAATGCCGCGCATACCGACGGGCGCGGCACGACGCGGTTCCACCAGGTGAACGTCGGCACGAACTACAGCCTGTCGAAGCGCACGGCGCTGTATGCGGTCGCGATCGGCCAGATCTCGAGCGGGAAGGGGCTCGGCACCGACGCGGACGGCAACGCGGTGAACTACGCGCAGATCCCGGTGCTTGCGAACAGCAATTCGAGCCGGCAACTGGCGGTGATGGCCGGGATCCGCGTGAACTTCTGATCCGGCCGGGGAGGTCTGGCCGGGGACGCCACGCGGGTGGGGCGTCCGGGCACGGCGGCCGCCTCTCCCGCCGTGTGCCATAAATTCTTAACGATCGGCGTGAACAATGGCGTTCGCTTCAGGCGGCCAGAAGCGTCGCCCGCGTTGCACACGTGTGCAACGCCTGGCCGTCCCGCCACCACGCCGAACGAGAGAGACCTCATGACCTTGCTGAGCCGCCTGCGCGCGCTGTCTGCCGCCCTTGCGCTGTCCTTCGCCGCCACGCACGCCGTTGCCGCGGATCTCGTCATCGCAGGCCGCGACGACATCTACGGCAAGGGGCTGGCCGACGCTGTCGCCGGCTTCAACAAGCTGCACCCGGGCACCGAGATCGAGCTGCTCAAGCTGCCGAACGCGAACCTGTACCAGAAGCTCAAGCTGTCGATGCGCGAAGGCACCGGCGCATACGACCTCGTGATGATGGACGACACGTGGGCACCCGAATTCATCGGCAACGGCTGGCTGAAGCCGCTGCCCGCGTCGCTCGCGGACGCCGATCTCGTGCCGTCCACGGTCGCGCTCGGCCGCAATGCGGCCGGTGCGCTGTACGCGCTGCCGATCGTCGGCAACGTCGAGATGTTCGCGTACCGCAAGGACCTGCTCGCGAAGTACAAGCTGCAGCCGCCGCGCAACTGGGACGACGTGCTGAAGATCGCGCAGACCGTCGGCGGCGCGGACAAGAGCGTGTCGGGCGTCGTATTCCGCGGCACGAAGGGCAACCCCGTCGTGACGGGCTTCCTGCCGATCCTGTGGGCCTACGGCGGCGACGTGTTCGACCATGCCGGTAACGTGACGATCGATTCGCGCGAAGCGCAGGCCGCGCTGAAGACCTTCCTCGCGCTGAAGGCGTCCGCGCCGAAGGACGTCGACGTATATGGCGCAGCGGAAGTGCGCGATGCGTTGCAGCGTGGCACGGCCGCGCAGTCGATCGAGGTGTGGCCGGCGTGGGTGCCGGCGCTCGACGATCCGAAGCAGTCGCGCGTGGTCGGGCAGATCGCATTGCAGCCGCCGCCCGGGCAGACCGCGGGCCCGGCGCCGATGCTCGGCATCTGGCAGATGGGCATCCCGAAGGATGCGCCGCACGCGAAGCTCGCGCAGGATTTCCTCGCGTACCTGACCGCACGCGACACGCAGACGCGCCTCGCCGGCATCGGCCTTCCGCCGACCCGCCGCAGCGTGTTCAACGATCCGGCGCTGGTGCGCCAGTACCGCTGGTATCCGGATCAGCTCAAGGCGCTCGAAGCGGGCCGCGCGCGGCCGCGCGTGAAGGACTGGCAGCAGGTCGAGAGCATTCTCGGCGACCAGCTGCAACTCGCGCTGACGGGGCAGGCCGCACCCGACGCCGCGCTGCGCCAGGCGCAGCAGAAGATCGCGCAGGCGACAGCCGCGGCGGGCAAGTGACGGGGCGCGTCGAACCTTCGCCGGGACACAGCGCATGAAAGCCTTCGGCCGCAGCCTGCCGTTCGTCGCGCTGCTCGGGCCCGCGCTGCTGGTGCTCGCCGCGCTCGCGCTGTATCCGGTCGCGCAGGTGCTGATCGATTCGTTCTGCCAGGTCGACTATTCGGCCGGCCGCCGCGCATTCGCCGGGCTGGCGAACTATCGCGCGGTGCTCGGCGACGACGCGTTCACGGCCGGCTTCGGCAACACGCTGCGCTTCACGGTCGTCGCGTCGCTCGCCGAAGTCGCGCTGGGTTTCGGCCTCGCGCTGCTGTTCGTGCGTGCGTTTCCGGGGCGGCGCATCGCGTTGCCGCTCGCGATCCTGCCGATGATGCTGTCCACGCTCGTGTGCTCGGCGATCTGGCGCAACTGGCTGAACTTCGACGGCTTCCTGAACGCGCTGCTCGCGGCGTTCGGTATCGAAGGCGTGCGCTGGCTGTCCGATCCGCATCTCGCGCTGTGGTCGCTCGCGCTCGTCGACGTATGGCAGTGGACGCCGATGGCGTTCCTGATCGTGCTCGCGGGGCTGCAGTCGATCCCGCAGGAGCTGTACGAAGCCGCGCGCACCGACGGCGCGAGCGAGTGGCAGTGCCTGCGCGACATCACGCTGCCGCTCGCCGCGCCGCAGATCGGCCTCGCGCTGCTGCTGCGCTCGATCGACACGTTCAAGCTGTTCGACAAGGTCTATGCGCTGACGGGCGGCGGCCCCGGCAACGCGACGCAGACGCTGTCGACCTATATCTACGACACGGGCTTCCGCTTCTTCAACGTCGGGCCGGCGAGTGCCGCGTCGGTGCTGATGCTCGCGGCGTCCGCGCTGCTGGTCTCGGGGTACGTATGGCAGACGGTTCGCAAGCGGCGCGCATGACGGCGCAACCCGCCCGCATCACGGGCGCACGAACGGGCGCCGCATTCGGTCGCGCACTGCCGTGGGCGTTGCGCTTCGTCGCGCTCGCACTGTTGCTGCTGCCGTGCCTGTGGATGGCCGGCGCGGCCTTCATGCCGACGCTCGAACGCCTCGATCATCCGTTGCGGATCTGGCCGGCCGCGCCGACCTTCGAGCATTTCGCATCGGTATGGTCCAACGGCATCGGCGCGCCGCTGTTCAATTCGCTGCTGGTCGGCTTCGGCACGACGCTGCTCGCGCTGGCGCTCGCGTTTCCGGCCGCATACGCGCTCGTGCGATTGCGGTTTCCGGCGCGGCTCGACCTGCTGTTCCTGGTGCTCGTGCTCGCGTTGAAGCTGATGCCGCCGATCACGATCGCGGTGCCGCTGTTCGCGCTCGCGAAGCGGCTGCACCTGCTCGATTCGACGCTCGGCCTGATGCTCGCATACCAGATCTACGCGCTGCCGATGGCGATCTGGATGCTGCTCGCGTTCGTGCGCGACGTGCCGATCGAATACGAGGAAGCGGCCTGCATCGACGGCGCGGGCCTGCCTCGACGGCTCGTGCAGATCGTGCTGCCGCTGTGCGCGCCGGGACTGATCGCGACCGCGATCTTCGTGTTCATCGCCGCGTGGAACGAATTCCTGATCGCGCTGCTGTTCGTGTCGACGCCGAGCCGCTTCACGCTGCCGCTCGCGATTGCCGGCTACGTGACGGAGAACGGCATCGACTGGGGCGACCTGATGAGCGCGGGGCTGATGGCGTCGCTGCCCACGCTGGCCGTGGCCGGCTATGTGCAGCGCTACCTGTTGCGCGGGTTCGCGGGCGGGCTGAAGTGACGCGCGGCAACGCCGCGCCCGATCTCCCCGTGTTACTCGCAACTGGCCCGCACCACCTGCGTGACCGGCACGACGCGGGTGCGCGACGGGCCGTCGAACGTCTGCATCCGGTCGGCGAGCAGGTCGACTGCCGCGTGCGCGAGGCCGCGCGTGTCCTGCCGGAGTGTCGTGAGCCGATACGCATCGTATTCGGCGGCCGGGATGTCGTCGAAGCCGATCACGCGCACGTCGTCCGGCACGCGCAACCCGAATTCGCTGCGCGCGACGTCGATCACGCCGAGCGCGAGCAGGTCCGACGAGCAGAACACGCCATCGGGCCGCTTGCCGTTCGCGAACAGTTGCCGCGCCGCTTCGACGCCGCTCGCGTGGGTGTCGGACGGTGTGTCGAGCACGTGCGCGAGCGTCGCGTCGAACGCGTCGCCGCGCCCGATCGCTTGCTCGAACGCGGTGGCGCGCGATTGCGCGCTGTAGCTCGCACCGCGCGGCCCGACGAACGCGAGCCGGCGCGCACCGGCCCGCACGAGCCGCTGCGCCGCATGAACGGCGCCCGCCGCGTTGTCGCTGACGACGATGTCCGCGCCCGGCAGGTTCGCCTCGCGGTTGATCATCACGACCGGGATCCGGTGTTCGAGATACTGCTGCGCGACCGACAGCGGCGGCGACGCGGACGTCATCACGAGGCCCGCGATCCGGTAGCTGAGCAACTGTTCGAGCGATTGCCGGACCTGGCGCGGATCTTCCGCATTGGTCACGAGCGGCGTGAGCGCGCGCTGCCCGAGCGCGGCCATCAGGTCCGACAGCAGCCGCGCGCGGAACGGATTCTCGAACCCGGCCGTCACGACGCCGATCATGCTGCTGCGCTGCGTGATCATGTCGCGCGCGATCAGGTTGACCTGGTAGCCGAGCGCGCGCGCGGCGACCATCACGCGCTCACGCGTCTGCGGCGCGATGCTGGCCGTCGGCGAGAACGCGCGCGACACCGCGGAACGCGAGACGCCCGCGCGTGCCGCGACATCCGACGCCGTTACCCACGGTTTTCTTTCCTTGTCATTCATCGATTCATGATTCCTTCGAGCCACGATACGTGCACGCCGCCTGCCGACTGGATGTCGGCGCTCGACGACGCGCGGCCGCTGCATACGCTGACCCTACCGGGCAGCCATGACACCTGTGCGTATACCGTCGACGATCCGCTCGTGCGCACGCAGCGTGCGCCGCTCGACGCGCAGCTCGCGCAGGGCGTGCGGCTGCTCGACATCCGCTGCCGGCACGTGCGCGATGCGTTCGCGATCCATCACGGCGGCATCGCGCTCGGCATGACGTTCGACGACGTGCTGGCCACCTGTGCGCGTTTTCTCGATGCGCATCCGCGCGAATGCCTCGTGATGTCGGTGAAGGACGAATGGCCGGCGCACGCGTGTACGCGCAGCTTCGATGCGACGTTCGATGCGCATCGCGCGCGGCACCCGCGGCTGCGCTGGCATGCCGGCGGCCCGCTACCGGCGCTCGGCGACGTGCGCGGCGCGATCGTGCTGCTGCGGCGCTTTCGCAGCAGCCGGCCGCTCGGCATCGACCTGACCGCGTGGCCCGACAACGCGACGTTCACGATCGATCATCCCGATGGCGCGTTCGTGATCCAGGACGAATATCGCGTGCCGGTGGCCGCGTCGATCGGCTGGAAGTGGCGTGCGATCGACGCGCTGCTGACGGACCTGCCGTCGCCGGACAGCGGCCGCTGGGCGATCAACTTCTGCAGCGGGACCGGGATGGGTGCGAATCCGTCGGTGGTCGCACACGGTGACGGCAGGGTGCAGGGCATTCATGCGCGGCTGGCCGAACGGCTGCGCGCGCAGCGCGGCCCGTGCGGCGCGATGCTGCTCGACTTCTGCGATGACGACGACTGGGCGCTGGTGCGCGCGCTGATCGCGTGCAACGACCATGTGTCGGCGCCGGGCGTCTGGCGCAAGACGTTTCGCTGTTAGCGGAGATTCGCGCTGAAGAACGCGAGCGCCTTCGTGTCGAGCGTTTCGTGGAATGCCGCGCGATCGAATCCCTTCGCATCGGTACAGACTTCGGGCGAGATGTGCGCCAGTTGTTCGGAGCAAGGCGCGAGAAACGCGAAGTGCGCGGAGTTCGGCACGACGTGGAATTCCGGCCGTTTCGGCAGCATATCGGCCAGCGCCGGGATCGTTTCCGGCTCCACGCCGTCGCCGCCCGCTTCGGACCCCCAGAGCTGGATCGGCGTGTGCACGTCCTTCAGCGTATCGGCGCTCGGGAATTCGTTCATCGGGTCGGCGATCACGTAGGCCTTGATCCGCGGATCGTGTGTCAGCGGCTGGCGTGGCACGTCGCGGTCGCGGATCTGCTTGCAGATCAGCCAGGTCGGATCCGGGCAGGCCACGTGCGCGTGCACGAAATCCGGATTGGCGCCGGCCAGCACGAGGCCCGTATAGCCGCCGCGCGAGAAACCGAAGAAGCCGATCCGCGCCGGATCGATATGCGCGGCGTCGGGCCCGTTGGTCAGCATGTAGTCGACGAGACGCTTGATGTCCTCCGGGCGCTCGACCAGCTCCCGCAGGTCGGCCGCATGGCTCATATCGGTGTGCGTGTCGCCGGGATGGTTGATTGCCGCGACGACGTAGCCCGCGTCGGCGAGCGTTTCGGCGAGATCGTGATGCCCGAAGTAGGTGCCGGCATGGCCGTGCGAGATCACGACGAGCGGCAACTTGTCGCCGACGGTCGGGCAGTTGCGTTGCCCTTTCAACAGGAACGGGCTGATCGTGAGCGGTTGTGCGGGTGTCGCGCAGGGCGTCCAGATGGCCGCGCGCAGCTCGGGGCCGGCCGCGTCGGCCGGGATGCTGGCGAACTTGACACCGGCCGCGTGCGCGACCGTGGCGGACAGGCAGAGCAGGGCAGCCGAAAGCCAGGTTTTCATGTCGATTCCCGGGGAATGGAGGCGCGACGCGGCGCGACGTGCGCCGGACAGATCCGCTCAGCGCGTCGCGATCGCCACTGCCGCACCGGCCATCGCGGTCGCGCTCGTGCGGTTGGCGATCCGCTTCGCGCGCGCCGACGTCAGGAAAGCCCGTGCGCGCGATGCAAGCAGCGACCAGAAGCAGTCGGCCAGGATCAGGACCGCGAGCATCGTGCCGACCAGTTCGGCCCATGCGGTCACGCCGACGTGCGCGAGATCGACGATGGTCGGCAGCAGCGCGAGATAGAAAACCGCGATCTTCGGATTGCCGAGCGTCACGGCCATGCCCGCGACGAACATGCGCCACGGCGACTGGCCGCGCGGCAGGTCGTCGGCGCCGGTTTCGGTCGGCGCGGTCCACATCTTCCATGCGAGGAACAGCAGGTACGCGACGCCGAGCAGCTTCAGCACGATCAGGCCGGTCTCGAACGTGCGGGCGAACGCGGACAGCCCCGCGACCGCGAGCGTGAGCCACAGTGCTTCGCCGAGCCACATGGCCGCCAGGAACGGCAGCACGTCCCGCACGCCGTTCGTCAGCACGCGCGCGACCAGCGCGGCGACGCTCGGCCCGGGCGTGCCGGCGGTGACGAGCAGGGTGACAGCGAAGACGGCGAGCGCGGACAGCGTCATGACGGACCTCGTGGGCGGGCGTTCGAAACGTATGAAGTTTCGATTATAGTGACGGCCGTTCCAGACTGTCTGCCTGAGTTGCCGTCATGACTGCACCGATCCTGATCCGTCCCGCCACGCGGGAAGACGCGGCCGCGATGGCCGCCGTCGAAGTGGCCGCCGCGCAGCGGTTTCGCGAAATCGGCATGACCCACATCGCGGAAGCCGAGCCGACCGATACGGCCGCCGTGCTCGTGCGCATCGATGGCGGCCGGGCTTATGTGGCGGTCGATGCGCAGGGAGTGTGCGTCGGGTTTGCGTTCTACCGGCTGCTCGATGCACAGCGGCTTTACCTGGAAGAGCTGGATGTCGCGCCGTCGCATGCCGGACAGCGGATCGGCGCGCGGCTGATCGAACAGGTGATGGCGCGCGCGGCGCACGAAGGCCTCGCGGAGGTCGTGCTGTCGACGTTTCGCGACGCGCCGTGGAATGCGCCGTACTACGCGCGCCTGGGTTTCGAGGTGCTCGACGACGCGAGGCTCGACGATTTGCTGCGTACCATTCGCGCGTATCACGTGTCGCTCGGGCTCGACGAGACGCAGCGCGTATTCATGCGGTTGCGCGTTTCGGGCTGATGCAGGCCCGGCGAGTCATGGTGTCGGCTGCAGCCCGATTCGTTGTCAGCGCAATGCGTCGCTCCCGGTCAGCGGCAGCGACGCGAACGCGGCTTCCACGTGCGCCAGAAAGTCGGACGCGGGCCGCGTCAGTTGCAGCCCCGGCGGCGTGAGCCGGTACAACTGCAGCGGTGGCGGCGACATCGGTAGCGGCAGCGGCGTCAGCTTCTGGCCGAACACGGTTTCCGCGAGCGAGAGCCGGGTCCACGAGAAAATCGCATCGTTGGTCATCATCAGGCTGTAGAACAGCGCATACGACGTGCAGCGCGTGATGCAGCGCGGCGGGGGCAGGCCCGCGTGCGCATGCAGGTCACGGATATACGTGGGGAAGTTGTCGCTTGCGTCGGCGTGGATCCATTCCGCGTCGCGCAGCGCCTCGAGCGATGTCGCGCCGGCGAAGCGCCCGTTCTCGCGGGTGACGAACGCGGTGTCGAACGTGCGGATCGCCTTGATGTCGACCGACTCGGCAATGGGGCCCGTCACGGCGACGAAGGCGAGATCGAGCGTGCGATTGCGCAACTGTTCCGAGAGCAGGTTGAAGGTCAGTTCACGCAGTTCGCACTCGACGTTCGGCCAGTGGCGGCGGAACGCGGCGTAGGCTTCGGCAAAGCCCGTCACCGCGACGATCGGCGTGAAACCGATCACGAGCCGTCCGTCGCGCAGCCCCTTCATGTGCGCCATGTCCTCGCTCGCCCGTTCGAGCTCGCGCACGACGGCCTGGGCGCGCCCCAGCAGCGCGTCGCCTTCCGGCGTCGGCGCGACGCCCCACGGCTTGCGCTCGAGGAGCGGTACGCCGAATTCGTTCTCCAGTTCCTGGATCGCCTTGCTGATGGCCGGCTGCGTGACGTGCAGGGTCCGGGCCGCGGCCTTGATGCTGCCGGCCGTCGTGACCGCGACGAGCGCGCGCAATTGATGGATTTTCATGATGCGGAAGATATTACCAAAAGTTATCCGCATCAAAATTCGTGAGTTTTTTGACCCGAAACGCGTCTCTATGCTTGGCCGAGACGGTCGCGACGCGGCCGATTCCACGGAGCCATTCATGACGCAGAACCTTGCTCACGTACTCGCGGCGATTCGCGAGTCGGAGTCCCGATTCGTGGCGATCCGCCACGACATCCACGCCCATCCCGAACTCGGTTTCGCCGAGACCCGCACCGCGCAGCTCGTCGCCGAACAGCTGGCCGCATGGGGTTACGACGTGACGACGGGCGTGGGCGGCACGGGTGTCGTCGGCCAATTGCGGCGCGGCGCGTCGGCGCGCACGCTCGGCCTGCGCGCCGACATGGACGCGCTGCCGATCGAGGAAGCGACGGGGCTGCCGTATGCGAGCACGGTGGCGCGCACGATGCACGCGTGCGGACACGACGGCCATACGGCGATCCTGCTGGCCGCCGCTCACTATCTCGCTGAACAGGGCCGGTTCGACGGCACGCTCAACGTGATTTTCCAGCCGGCCGAGGAAGGGCTCGGTGGCGCCAAGCGGATGATCGACGAGGGCCTGTTCGAACGCTTCCCCTGTGAACGCGTGTATGCGCTGCACAACGCGCCGGGCGTGCCGGTCGGCCATTTCGCGCTGCGCTACGGGCCGATGATGGCCTCGTCCGATTCGGTGACGATCACCGTGACGGGCAAGGGCGGGCACGGCGCGATGCCGCAACTCGCGAGCGATCCGATCGTCGCGGGCGCGCAAATCGTGACCGCGCTGCAATCGATCGTCTCCCGCAACGTCGATCCGCTGAAACCGGCCGTCGTGACCGTCGGCACGTTCCATGCGGGCACCGCACCGAACGTGATTCCGGAAACCGCGACGCTGCAGTTGTCCGTGCGTGCGCTCGATGCGGCGACGCGCGACGAAGTCGAGGCGCGGATCCGCCGGATCGTCGACGCGCAGGCGCAGGCGTTCGGGATGACCGCGCAGATCGAATACCAGTCGATCTCGCGTGTCGTGGACAACGACCATGCGGCGTCGGATCTCGCGGTCGAGACGATCTCGGCGCTGGCCGGCGAGGGCGCGCTCATGCTGTTGCCCGACGGCGTGATGGGCAGCGAGGATTTCTCGTGGATGACCGAATGCGTACCGGGCTGCTACGTGCTGATCGGTAACGGCGTCGATTCCCGGGGCGGGTGTTCGGTGCACAACCCGGGTTACGACTTCAACGACACCGCGCTGAGCTGGGGGGCGGCCTATTTCGCCGGTATCGTCGAACGCTTCCTGAAGGCGGGCTGACGACGGCGCACAGGAGACGCGCCGGGCGGAGATGGATTGAATTGACAATAAGGATAACGAATGAAGAAGCGATTTGCATTTGGCGTGGCCTGTCTCGCGCTCGGCGCCGGCAACGCGCGTGCCGTGCCCTATCAGGACGTGTTGCTGGCGGCGGTGCCCGAGTACAACGGTCGACTGACGGAGGGTGTCGCGTTGTACGGCTCGGTCGACATGGGGATCAACTACCAGACGGTCGGCGGCCATTCGCTGTGGCAGACGCAGAGCGGCGGCGAGTGGACCTCCAAATTCGGCTTCTTCGGCCGTGAGAACCTCGGTGGCGGCTGGCGCGCCGAGTTCAACCTCGAAAGCGGGTTTCTCGCGAACAACGGCGCGCAGCAGGACAAGCAGTCGACTTACAACCGGCAGTCGTGGATCGGCCTGACGTCGGACAGCTACGGGCGGCTGCGTCTCGGCAAGCAGATCGGCACGGCGCTGCCGCTGTTCATCGACGTGTTCGGCACGGTGGGCACGAACTCGGTTTATACGTGGCTGGGCGCGGCAGCCGTGCAGACGAGCCGCGGCGTCGGCTACAACTCGGACCTCGGGCCAGGGGCGACGCAATTGCCGGCGCGCGTCGACAACGCCATCACGTACCGTACGCCGATCGTCGCGGGCACCACGTCGCTGATGCTGATGTATGCGCCGAGCAACGTGGCCGGGCGCGCGCCCGCGGCGTCCGCGCAAGGTGCGCTGCTGCAGTGGTACAACGGCACGACCTATCTGGCCGCGAGCTACAACCAGGTGTGGGGCGTCAACGGGGCAGGCACCGTGCGCAACGACCTGTACGGGCTCGGCGCCGTCTATGACACGGGGCGGATCGTGCTGTCCGCATCGTTCAACCAGTACGCGCCGAAGCTGGCCGGCGACGGCATCGCGCGCGTCTACACGGTCGGCGCGATCGTGCCGTTCGGCGTCAATGCGATTCGCGCGTCGGTCGTCTATCGCGATACGTCGGGCGTACGCGACGCGGCCGGCCAGCCGGCCAAGGACTCGGCGCTCGGCGCGATGCTCGGCTACGACTACCTGCTGTCGAAACGCACGGGCCTCTATGCGCGCGCCGGGTTCATCCGCAACTACGGCATCTCGACCGTGTTGCTGAACGGCAACCCGCTGCCGACCGAACCGGGCGGCACCGCACCGCGCACCGGGACGACACCCGTGACGCTGTCGCTCGGCATGTATCACAACTTCTGAACGGGAATTTTCCGATGCATACCCTGAATCGCACGGCCGCCGCGCCGGTCGATGCCGCGCCGCGCGTGTCGCGCCGCACGGTCGTTGCGGCCGCACTCGGCAACGGCCTCGAATTCTTCGACTTCACCGTCTACAGTTTCTTCGCCGCACTGATCGGCAAGCTGTTCTTTCCCGCGTCGAGCGACGTAGGCGCGCTGATGCTGTCGCTCGCGACGTTCGGTGTCGGCTTCGTCGCGCGGCCGCTTGGCAGCGTCGCGATCGGCGCCTATGCGGACCGTGCCGGACGCAAGCCTGCACTGGTGCTGACGGTCGCATTGATGGCGCTCGGCACCGGGATCATCGGCTTCGCGCCGACCTATGCGCAGATCGGCATCGCCGCGCCGCTGCTGATCGTCATCGGGCGCTTGCTGCAGGGCTTTTCGGCGGGGGGCGAAGTCGGCGCCGCGACGACCCTGCTGATGGAGTCGGGCGACACCGGCCGGCGCGGCGAGCGGGTGAGCTGGCAGATGGCGAGCCAGGGCGGCGCGACGCTGGTCGGCGCGTTCGTCGCGCTGACGCTGTCGCGCGCACTGTCGCCCGACGCGCTGCACGCGTGGGGATGGCGCGTACCGTTCGTGCTCGGTCTGCTGATCGGCCCGGTCGGCTTCTATCTGCGGCGTCACCTCGACGATACGCTGCCGCACGCGGCGGCCGGCGCCCCGCGCGAGCGTGCGCGCATTCCGTGGCGGCAGGTCGTGGCCGGCACGCTGCTCGTGATCGGCGGCACGTCGACCACCTATACGATCGTGTTTTTCCTGCCGTCGTTCCTGACGCTGACCGTCGGCATGCCGGCGTCGGTATCGCTGCTGTCGGGCTGCGCGGCGGGCGCCGTGCTGCTGATCGGTTCGCCGTTCGCGGGGCGGCTCGCGGATCGCGTGCGTCGTCGCAAGCGGCTGGTGGGCGTGTCGTGCGTCGCGTCGGCCGTGCTCGTGCTGCCGGCGTTTTACGCGATGAGCGTGTGGCCGTCGGTGGTCACCGCGGTCGCGGTCGTGATCGTGCTGATCGGCTTGATGACGCTGTCGAGTCCCGCCGGTTTCGTGATGATTCTCGATGCATTCCGGCCCGAAGTGCGGGCGATGTCGCTCGGGATGATCTATGCGCTCGGTGTGACGATTTTCGGCGGGTTCGCACAACTGATCGTCGGTGCGATGTGGCGCGCGACCGGCAGTTTCTATGCACCGGCGTGGTATGTGCTGGGATGCAGCGCGGCGAGCCTGGTCGGTCTCGCGTTGTTCGTGGACGCGCCCGCCGAGGACGGCAGGCGGTGAGCGGGAAGGGCGAACGCGTGGCATGCCCGCCCGGTGGTGTGCGCGACGAACGGACGGGCGAGGCCGGTCCGTTCATCGCACGTGGCCTGCGGTGCGATCAGGCCGCGTCGCTCAGCGCCGGGTAATCGGTGTAGCCCGTTTCGCCTTCCGCGTAGAACGTCTCCGGCACCGGCTTGTTGAGCGGCGCGCCGAGTTCGAGGCGGCGCGGCAGGTCGGGGTTCGCGATGAACAGCTTGCCCCATGCGATCGCGTCGGCGCTGCCGTTCGCGAGTGCGGCCTGCGCGGTGTCGAGCGTGAACTGCTCGTTCGCGATCAGCGGGCCGCCGAACGCTTCCTTCAGGCGCGGGCTCAAGTGGTCGCCCGAATACGATTCGCGCGTGAAGATGAACGCGATCTTGCGGCGGCCGAGTTCGCGCGCGACATAGCCGAACGTTGCCGCCGGATCGGAATCGCCCATCGTATGCGCGTCGCCGCGCGGTGCAAGGTGCACGCCGACACGGCCGGCGCCCCACACGTCGATCGCGGCATCGACCACTTCGAGCAGCAGGCGTGCGCGGTTCTCGACCGGGCCGCCGTACGCATCGGTGCGGCGATTGGTGCTGTCCTGCAGGAACTGGTCGAGCAGGTAGCCGTTCGCGCCGTGGATCTCGACACCGTCGA
Organism: Burkholderia sp. Ac-20349; assembly: GCF_017104865.1. Lineage (NCBI taxonomy): Bacteria > Pseudomonadati > Pseudomonadota > Betaproteobacteria > Burkholderiales > Burkholderiaceae > Burkholderia > Burkholderia sp. Ac-20349. The sequence continues at coordinate 64,119 of NZ_JAAGPM010000017.1, read as the reverse complement.
AGCCGGCGGCCTTCGCATTCTCGGCACCCTTGCGGTACGCGGCGACGATGCCCGGGATTTCGTCGAGTTCGAGTGCGCGCGGCGTCACGTACGGGCGCTGCGGACGCACGAGGCTCACGTGGCCGCCCGCGGCGATCGCGCTCGGCGCGACCGGCAGGTCGCCGTTCAGGAACACCGGGTCGGAGATCCGGCCGACGTGCCAAAGCTGCAGCACGATGCGCCCACCGGCCGCATGCACGGCCTGCGTCACCTGTTTCCAGCCCTCGACCTGCTCGTCGGACCAGATGCCGGGCGTGTCCGCATAGCCGACGCCCTGCGGCGTGACCGACGTTGCCTCGGTAATGATCAGGCCGGCCGTTGCGCGCTCGGTGTAGTAGCGGACCATCAGTGCGTTCGGCACGCGTGCCGTACCCGCGCGGGAGCGGGTGAGCGGCGCCATCACGATGCGGTTCGGCAGGGTCAGGTCACCGAGGGTGACGGGATCGAACAGGGTGGGCATGGCAAATAACCTCTTCACGAAAGGCGGGCAACCGTCGCGTCATGGGCGACCGCAACCCGCATGGCCGGTTCGGCCGTGTTGGCTAGAGTTCGCGGCGCAGGGCGTCGTGAAATGCGTCGATGACGGCCTCGTTGCGTTGAAAGAACGCCCACTGGCCGATCCGCGTCGACGTCACGAGCCCCGCGCGCTGTAGCGTCGCGAGGTGCGCGGAGACGGTCGATTGCGACAGCCCGCAGCGCGCGTCGATCTGGCCCGCGCAGACGCCGTGTTCGTACGGCAGCGTCTGGTTCGGGAAATGCACGTCCGGCGTTTTCAGCCAGACGAGGATTTCCCGGCGCACGGGGTTCGAGAGCGCTTTCAGGATCGCTTCGATGTCGAGTTCGGTCGGCATGGATAGGTGGGGTGTTTCGGTCGGGCAACCAGGTATCGTCGATGGGCGAATCTTATATCGGAATATGACGATATGTTTGAAAGCATTGTTGCCAATGGGGTTGATAGCGAACGGCTGTCGAGCGGCATCAAGGCTGGCTGGGCCATCTGACGCCCGAGCGAACCGGTGGCTTGCCGAATCGACGCAGGGTCGGCAGGCCCCCGCCGCACGTTGGCGGGCGTCAGCCGTTAGAGCGCGTCATCGCCAGTAATTCGTCGATGAATGCCTTGCGCTGCGTCGGGTCCAGCGGACGTACCCCACATACTTCATCGAACCACAATCCTTCGACGGCAAAGCGGATGATCCGCGCGGTCCGTTCCGGCAACGCGTCCCGGCTCAGCAATTCGGTCCAGCGGGCAGCGTGGCCCGCATAGACGGGGAGCAGGCTCGGCTCCAGGAGCAGGCTGCCGATCACGGCCGACAAGCTTCTGCCCTGGAGCGCTTGCTCGGAGCTTGCGATGATGTACGCGCGAGTCCAGGCCCCGGGCTGGCCGTCCGCCAGCGCGGCGTCGGTCACGGCCTGCTCGAAGGTGGTCGCTTCGAAATGCAGCAGCCCTGCGAGGAGCTCCGACTTGCTCGAGAAGTGATAGAGCAGCCCCCCCTTGCTGATGCCCGCAACCGACGCGGCCTCGGCAAGGGTTAATCCCAGGATGCCTTTGTCCTGCAGGATTTTTCGTGAGGCTTCGAATATTTTTCTCTTGGTGTCGCCAATTTCGCTATCAATATTCTCGTTCATCGGGAATTGCGCGGAAAATGCACCGAAATAAGCCGTACCGGCTGGACGGTGCATTATACAAATTCCCTTTGCCATTTTTTTTGAGTTCGGTACTGTACCGGCTGGACGGTACACATCGCGTCAACGAACCTCGAACCCCTCTACCCGGGCATGGATAGAACGATGAACGAACATGCAAGCCTCTCCACGATCGACGACTGCATCGCGCGCCGCGATGGCGTGCTGACGCTTCCGCAGGGCAGTATCCGCGGCAACTGCAACGATGGCATCCGTCAATTTCTTGGCATTCCTTACGGAAAGGCTGCGATCGGCGACTTGCGGTTCAGGCCGCCCGTGCCGGCGCCAGCATGGGACGGAATTCGCGATTGCCGCAGCTACGGCGATGCGTGTCCGCAGGTCAACGACGACTTGCCCGCATGGCAGTTCGATGGAGATCACTCGGCGGACTGCCTCAATCTCAACGTCTGGACGCCTGCGTCGGCGGCGCCCGGCGATCGCTTGCCGGTGATGGTGTGGTTGCATGGCGGCGCCTATCTGTCCGGGTCCGCCAACCTGCCCCTGTACGACGGACGCGTGCTCGCCGAGCAGGAGCAGGTGGTGGTCGTGTCGATCAACCATCGCCTCAACGTCTTCGGTTACCTGCATTTCGGCGATCGGGGCGACAGCCCGTCGACTGCCGCGAACGTGGGGCAGCAGGATATCGTGCTGGCGCTCGAATGGATTGCGGCACACATCGGTGCGTTCGGCGGCGATGCAGACAACGTGACGCTGTTCGGCGAATCGGGCGGTGGCGGGAAGATCTGCGCGCTCACGATGATGCCGTCGGCCGAGGGCCTGTTTCACAAGGCGATCGTCCAGAGCGGGGCCTTTCTCACCCTGCTGTCGCGAGCGCAGGCACAGGTCAGGGCCGACGCGTTCCTGTCGATGCTTGGCGCCGATATCCACGCACTCGATACGATCAGCGACGAACAGGCGCTTGCGGCCGCGCGCCGCCTGATCGACCGGTACGGCTATACCGCGTTCTGGCCTGTCGACGACGGTGTCGTCATCGATGCGTCGAGCATCCCGCGCGCATCGGTGCCGATGATGATCGGCACGACCCGGCACGAGTCGGCGTACTTCCTGCCCCCGCAGCTGCTCGCGCACGGCCCGCTCGAGCCGGTCGGCTACCGCGATGCGCTGGAGGACGGCCTGAAGCCATTCAGCATCGGCCCGGACGATGCGCGGGCAGCGGCCGACGTCGCATCGCGTACGCGTGCGATACCGCCTCGCTCGATCGGCCGGGACCTGACCGACGTCCTGTTCTGGAAGCCCGCGGTCGCGCTGGCGGAACGCAACAGCCGGCATGCGAACACGTTCATGTACCGGTTCGACTGGGCATTCCCGTGCTGCGGCGGCCATTACTCGATTCACGGCGCCGAAATCCCGTTCGTGTTCGGCATGCTCGACTACCCATTGCCGGCCTGGGATGACGCCGATCTCCCGAACGCGCGGTATTCGGACGACACGCCCGGCGAGCGGTTCGGCCTGGCTGCGCGCGTGCAGCGTGCGTGGGCCGATTTCGCCCGAGACGGCGATCCGTCCGCCAGCGGCGTGTCGGTGTGGCCGCGCTACACACCGGAGGCGCGTGCGACACGGATTTTCGACCGGGTCTGCCGCGTCGAGGACGATCCGGATGCCGAACGCCGGCGGGCACTGTTCGCCGCGCGCGCGGGCGCGTGACACACTCATCATCGACAAGGAGAAGACATGGAGACGTCAGCGGTAACCTCGGAATCCTCATCCACGCGCCCCTTGAACTGGGTCGCAATCGTATTTTTCGTCCTGGCCACCAACGGGCCCCTCACCAGTCTGATCGGATGCGTGCCGTACGGCGTCGCGTACGGCAACGGCATCGGCATCGGCATCGCAGGGTCCTACCTGTGCGTCGGCCTGATCTACCTGTGCTTCGCCGTCGGCTTCACGGCGATGAGCCGTCACGTGGGCAATGCGGGCGCGCTGTATGCGTACGTCGGGCAAGGGCTCGGCCGGCCGGCGGGTGTCGGCGCCGCGTTCATGGCGGTCGCGTCGTATTTCGTGATCACGCTCGCGTGTTACGCGTTGCTCGGGTTCTATATCAGCTATTTCATCAACAACCTCACCGGCCTGGTCGTGCCGTGGTGGGTCAGTACACTCTGCGCGGCAGCCGTCGTGCATGCGTTCGCGATCAACAACGTCCAGTTCAACGGCGCCGTGCTGTTCCTGCTGATGATCGTCGAGATCGCGCTGATCGTCGCATTCAACCTCAAGGTCGCGGCCACGGGCGGCGGGGTCGAGCACTTCAGCCTCGCGCCGCTGCACCCGGCGAACGTGTTCACCGGGAAGTTCGGCACGTCGCTGGTGTTCGTCGTGGTCGCGTACATGGGCTTCGAGACGACGGTGATCTACGCGAACGACGTCCGGAATCCGGGCCGTTCCATTCCGATTGCCACCTACGTCAGCGTCGCGGTCATCATGGCGATCTATGTCGTGTCGACGGTGCAGATGTCCAATGCGTTCGGCTATGCCGAAGTCGTCGCGCTGGCGGTGAAGTCTCCCGCGGATCTGTGGTTCGCCGTGACGGAGCGGGTGCTCGGCAAGCAGATGGTGGTGGTCACCAATGCACTGCTGATCACCAGCATGCTCGCGGCGATCATCAGCTTCAACAATGCGACCGTGCGTTACTGGTATTCGCTCGGCCGCGACGGCATTGCGTTCAAGCGGCTCGCGCAATTGAGCGAGAAGAAGGGCCTGCCGGTCCGGGCCGCGAACCTGCAGTCCGTGCTCATGGTCACGCTGATCGCTTTGTCCGCCGCTTATCGCGTCGATCCGGTGATGGTGATTGCACCGTATCTCAGCATTCCGTCCGCGATCGGGATCGTGTGCGTTCAGGCGTTGACCGCGCTGGCGGTCATCCGCTTCTTCGCGGCCCGCCGCGAGCGCGAAACGCGGTTCATCCGGTGGGCCGTGTTTCCGGCACTGAGCTTTGCCGGATTCGCTTACTTCCTGTACGCAATGATCGGCAACGTATCGCTGATGGCCGGCACGGCTTCGACCGTCGTTTCGCTCCTGCCGTGGACGACGCCGGCGGTTGCTGTCGCGGGCGCCGGCTTCGCGGTTTGGCTGCGACGTGCGCGGCCGTCGGCGTACAACGGCCTGGGGCAATTTCTCAGCGATAGCTGAGCGTACGGACATATTCCTGAAACGGGGCTGGTTTAATCATTAAGGTATCCATATGGAAAATGCGTGACGAAGGTGTTCTGGACTGGTGATCCGGGGGGCGGGTTCGGTTCGATCGACGCGCCCCGCATCCATGCACGTCGGCTTCAGCCCGGCAGGCCGACGATCTCGTACCGCCCCTGTTCGTCGACGGACGCATGAAGTCGCCTCGCGCGCGGTCGCATCGCGAGACAGGGCGGTCCGTCCCCGGACGGCCGCGTATTGCAGCACTGGCGTGCCGTGAGCGGTCAGTTGGCGTGGCCGCCGGCCTTGACGTCCTGCTGCCGCGCCAGTGCCAGAAAGCCGGCGATATAGGCCGTGTCCTGCTCCCCTCGACGCACGCCGAGGTGGATGCTTTTGTGAATGCCGCCTTGACCGAGGCGCACCGTGCGAATCGGCATGGCCGCGCCTTCCTCGATCACCAGCCAGTCGGGCAGCACGGCCACGCCACGGTGTGCCGCGACGAGCTGCAGCATCAGCTCGGTCTGCTCGGCCGTGCGATGAAATTTGGGCCGGCAATGGGCCGGTACCAGGAAGCGCGTATAGATGTCGAGCCGCTCCTTGCTGACCGGCACCGTGATCAGTTCCTCGGCGAGCAGGTCATGCGGCAGCGCGAATTCGCGCGCTGCAAGCGGGTGCCGCTCGTGTACCACCAGCATCAGCTCGTAGTCGATGACCGGTTCGAACACGATGTCGGGCAGGTCGATCGGGTCGGGGGTGACGAGCAGGTCGATTTCATAGCCGAGCAGCGCCGCCACGCCATCGAAACCGAACGCGGTTCGTACGTCGTAATCGACATCGGGCCAGCTGGCGAGATAGCGTGAAGTCAGCCGCGTCAGCCATTTCTGGCAGGGATGGCACTCCATCCCGACACGCAGCGCGCCACGTCGTCCTTCCGCAAACTCGACGAGCGTGCGCTCCGCATGTTCGATCTGCGGCAGCACGCGTTCGGCCAGCGCAAGCAGATATTCGCCCGCGTGCGTGAAGCGCAGGCCGCGTCCGTTCTTGGTCCAGAACTTGACGCCATGCCGCTCCTCGAACTTGCGGACCATATGCGACAGCGCCGACTGCGTGACGTTGAGGCGCTCGGCGGCCGCGGTCAGGCTGCCGAGGCGCTGGACTTCCTTCAGGATCGACAGATACTGGAGATCGAGCATCGTTGAACTCCCCACATTGCTTGCAACCCGCGAGCGCCGGCGCCGGTACGTGTGACGCGCATCGGCCGGCGCGCGGCACGGCTCCGCCGCTTACCCGTGCGGGTCATGCGCTGGCCGTGCCGCGGCCCGAGGTCCACAGGAACGCCGCCAGCCCCAGCACCGGCCCGGGCACCAGCAGCCAGATCGCATCGAGCCCGGTCTTCTCGAGCAGCGCGGTGGTGGCGGCGATCGAGACGACCGTGATGGCGAAGCCGATCGAGTTTTGAATGGCCAGCGCGCCCCCGACCCACTCGGGCGGGCAGGCGCGTGCCGCCAGCGCCGAGAATTGCGGCGAATCGGCGATGACCGACGCGCCCCAGACGATGAGCAGCACCGCCATGGCCATCGGCGGCAGCACGCGCCATGCGAGTGCGAAGGTCAGCGCGCAGAGCCCCGAGAGGGCGAGCGCGCCGAGCGCGACCTTCGCGCTGCCCAGCGTGCGCGACAGCGTCCCGCCGACGAGCGAGCCGATGGCGCCCGTGGCGATGACGCCGAAGGCCAGGCCCGACACGCCGACACGGGGAAAGTGGGTCGCCAGCGCGGTATGGGTGATCAGGAGCGGCACGGCGGTCCAGAACGTGTAGAGCTCCCACATATGGCCGAAGTAGCCGAGTGTCGCGGCGCGGAACGCGCGGATCCGGAACGCCCCGAGCACGGCGGCCGGGCCGCGTTGCTGCCCGACGGCCGCGTTCGTCCGTGGGCGGGCACCGTCCCCGAGGACGCCGATCACGCCGGCACCGATCAGTGCGAGCACCGACGACGCGGTAATGATCCACTGCCACGGCAAACCGGTCCCGACGACCCGCATGGCGTGCGGCAGCGCCGTGCCGAGCGTCAGCATCGCGACCAGCTGGGCCAGCGCGGACCCCGTGCGATCCGGCGCCCAGCCGACGATCAGCTTCATGCCCATCGGATAGATGCCCGCGAGGCAGATGCCGACGGCGAAGCGGAACGCCGCACCCGTGACAAGACCGCTCGACAACCACGCAAAACCGAGGTTGAAGGCGGCGCCGAGCACGGCGCTGCACACGAAAATCCGGCTCGCGCGAAACCGGTCCGCAGCCCCGCTCAACGAGATCACCAGCGTGCCGACGATGAAGCCGAGCTGGACCGCGCTGGTCAGCCAGCCGATGTCGGCCGCGCTCGCCTGCCAGAGCCGCATCAGGTCCGGGGCCGTGCTGTTCGCGCTGAACCACAGCGCCGTACCGAACAGCTGCGCGATCGCGATCGCGGCGACCGGCCCGATTCCGTCGACCAGCCAGCGCCGCAATCCGGTGCGCGGTTCCACGATGCTTGAACACATATGACTTCCTTGGCGGTTGCGCGGCTGCCCGCGGTCTCGCTCGCCGTCCACGCGCCGAATCGGACGGACATGTCCGCGCGAGCCGGCAGGGGCGCCGGCGGGCGGGGTGAAGGGAGGGCGCGGGGCGCGCCGCTACCGGTTACGCGGTCACGGACGGGCCGGATCAGGCGGTCACGAGCTGACCGAGCCAGCGCGTGTCGCGCGGCGACGGGCGACGATGCAGGCGCTGCTCGAGCAGTGCGCGTGCCTTGCCGGCGTTGCCGCTGCGCATCCACGCAACCAGCAGCGTGTCCTGGACGATTTCGCGCTGCGCGCCGCTGCCGCCGAGGCGTACCGCTTCGTGCGCCACGGGCTCGAGGAGCGCCGCGCATTGCGCGTATTGCTCGTCGGCGAAGGCACGCGCCGCCCGGCAGATCGCCGGCACCACGGCACCGGCCCGCAGCGTGCCGGCCTCGACGAGCGCGTCGAGCGCGCCCGCACGTTCGTCGAGCGCCGCCGTTGCGCCCGTGGCCGCCGCGATCAACGCCATATGGACATCGGCGAACGGGAAGCCCGCCTGCCGGAAGTAATCCGATGCATATCGGGCCGCGTCGTCCCACTTGCCGTCGGGAACGGTGTAGCCGTAAGCCTGCATGCGCCAGAGGAACGAAGCGGTATCGCTGACCACGTTGATCGGCACGCCCAGCGACGCCGCCGGCGCAACCTGCGCGTCGTAGATCGCGAGCGCGCGTTCGGTGTCGCCGCGTTCGAGCGCGATCAGGGCCGCATGCCACGCAATGTGGCTGTGAAGGATGCCGCTGCGGTCGTATTCGGGCAGCCAGCCGGCGATCATCGCGTCGGCCTCGTCGTTTGCCCCCGCCTCGTACAGCACGTGTGCCACCGCGTGCGCGGCATTGACGTTGTGCCGGCGCAGTTCGAGCGCACGCTGCGTCAGCGTACGGCCGAGCCGGACGTCGCCGTTCTCGCCATGTGCCCAGCCGCGATACGTCAGGAACCACCAGTCGTCGTCCTCGAAATGCCGCGCATGGCGCTCGCATAGATCGACGCGCGCCTGGTCGTGATCCGCCATGCCCGAAAACGCGAACAGGCCGAACGCACCGAGCGGCAGCGACAACACGACCACGTCGCGCGGCCAGCTGTCGGCATGCTCGAGCGCGGCCGTCAGTGCCTGGGCGGACTGCCCGTGGATCGCGAGCGACAGCACGTTGACATGGCTGCGCTCGCGCGGCGTGCCGTTGCGGGCAGCGAGTGCGACCGCGTTCGTGACCATCGCGCGTGCTTCACCGATCTCGGCGCGGATCGCATGCAGGCGTGCCCGGGCCGCCTGCGCCAGCGCGAATTCCGGATCGGCCGCGATCGCCTCGTCGAGCGTTTCGGCCACGCCTGGCCACAGGGACAGGAGCAGGTCGACACCGGCGCGATAGCGCTCGGCCGCGACTTCGGAGGTCGTCGAAAGGGGCAGGCTGTAGCGGTCGAAACAGGCCATGAGGCGGGAAACTCCGGTAAGGATCGTTGGCGGTTCGGGGCTGCGGCAGTCGATTGCGCACGTTGCCGCGAAACAGGCATGACGTCATTAGACCAAGTTTCGCCGTGTCGGTATTTCGATTGATAGACAAGATGTATAGAATATCTGCCAACTGGAGAATCATCATGGTCTGGGAGACGATCGAGGCGCCGGAGAACGCGGCGCCACCGGCACCCCTCAGGGTGCGCGCGCAGTTCATTCCCGCCCGCCATTGTTTTCCCGAACATCATCATGACTGGCATCAGGTGGTGTACGCGATCTCGGGCGCGTTGACGGTGATCGCGGAAGGCGGTTCCTGCGTGATCTCGTCGGATCAGGCCGTGTGGCTGGCCACCGGCGCGCGGCATCGCGTCGGCTCGCTCCTGGGTGCGGAATTTCGAAGCCTGTGGATCTCGGACGACGCGGGGCCGGCGCTGCCGGGCACGAGTCCGAGCGTGTTCACCGTCTCGCCGTTGCTGAAGGCGCTGATCGTCGAGGCGAGCGAAATCGACGGGCAACCCGACGAAGACGGCTATGCGGGGCGCATCACGCATCTGATTCTCGACCAGCTGCGACGGGCGCCGGCACTTCCGTCGGCATTGCCCTGGCCGCGCGATGCGGCGCTGATGTCGCTGTGCGAAGCGCTCTATGCGGATCCGGCTGACCTGCGCGGCCCGGAGGAGTGGGGGGCGAGGTTCGGCATGTCGACGCGCACGCTGGCGCGCCGGTTCGTCGCCGAAACCGGCATGAGCCTGCGTTCGTGGCGCCGTCGCATGCGCCTGTTCAGGGGGATCGAACTGCTGGCGGGCGGGCACGGCGTGACGCGCGTCGCGATGGAACTGGGCTACGGCTCGACGTCGGCTTTCGTCTACGCATTCCGGCTGGAGATGGGCAGCAGCCCGCAGGTCTACATGCGCGGACGCGGCACCGCGGTCGGCGAACGCGCGCCGGCGCGGCCGCGCTGAAGGCGACGGCAATCGGGGCCGATCGGGCCCCGGCAGGCGCGATGCCTGCCGGGATCCGGCCGGTGCCGCTTACGCGGGAAGATCCTTCGGATCGCACGATTCGCACGCGGCATCGGTGCTCGTGGCTTCGTTTCGGATATAGAAGCGATACACCCCATATACGAACGCGACCCAGACCGCCGACACCACCAGCGACATCCGCATGTCCGGCAGGATCGCGATACAGGCCATCACCGCGGCGACGAAGCAGAGCGCAATGTAGTTGCTGTACGGATAGAACGGCATCTTGTAGGTGAGCTTGTCCGCTTCGCCGTTCGCGATCCGGATCTTGCGAAAGCGCAGGTGGCTGATGACGATCGAACCCCACGCACAGACGAGCGCGAACACGGTGACCGACGAGAACAGTTCGAACGCCTGCTCCGGCATCACGTAGTTGAGCAGCACGCCGGCGAACATCGTCGCGAACACCATCAGGATCGCGCGAAACGGCACCTTGCGGCCGTTGACGACGCCGAGGAAGGCCGGCGCATTCTTCTGCAGCGACAGGTTGTAGAACGTGCGACTGTTGGTGAACACGCTCGCGTTCACGGCCGAGAGCACTGCCATGATCACGACGAGATTCATGATGCCGGCCGCGGCGGGAATGCCGATCTTCGTGAACACCTCGACGAACGGGCTGCCCTTGGTCGTCAGCGAGGTCCACGGGAACACCATCAGCAGGACTGCGATCGCGCCGACATAGAAAATCAGCAGGCGCCAGAACGTCGCGTTGATCGCCTTCGGCATGGTGGTGCGGACGTCCTTCGCTTCGCCGGCCGCCAGGCCGAGATTCTCGACGCCACCGAACGAGAAGGCCACCATCACGATCGCGAGAAAGGTCCCGCCCACGCCTTTGGCGAAGAATCCGCCGTTGGCAACGAGGTTGTGATAGCCGATCGGTACGCCGTGGTTGCCGATGCCGAACACGATCATGCCGGCGCCGAAGATGATCAGTGCGACGATCGCCGCCACCTTGACGAGCGCAAACCAGAATTCGGCCTCGCCATAGAACTTCACGCCGATGATGTTGACGCAGAACATGATCGAGACGGCCGTGCCCGCCGTCACCCAGATCGGGATGGCGGGGAACCAGAAGTGCACGTAGTTGCCGAGCGCGTTCAGGTCGGCCGCGCTGGTGGCCAGCAGGAAGATGAACGCGTTCCAGCCGTTCAGGAAGCCGACGAAGCGGTGAATGTAGCGGTTCGAGTACGAGACGTAGGAACCGGATACCGGCTCCTCGACCGCCATCTCGCCCAGTGCGCGCATCACGAAGTAGATCGCGATGGCGGCGAGCACATAGACGAGCAGGATGGCCGGTCCGGCCGTGCGGATGGCCCAGGACGAGCCGTAGAAAAGCCCGGTGCCGATTGCGCCGCCGATGGCGATCATCTGGACGTGCCGGTTCGACAGGTCGCGCTTCAGGTCTTCCTGTTCATAAGCAGGGGTGGTGGGGGTCTGTGTCATGTCGCCTCCGAGAGTGTCTTCATCTGTCTTTGCAGTTGCATGGGAAATCGGTGTTTTTTTTGTTTGCATTCCTTATTGTTTGGCGTGGTCGTTCAGGACGATCGGCATCCTTGTCCTGCACCGGGTGACCGCGGGCGAAGCGGGCGCTAGTCCAGCCTTGCGCCGGCTTGCATCGCGGAAGTCAGAGCGCGGCCAGTGCCAGGCTCAGCCGCTCGACCGCCTCGTCGATCAGCACGCGCGGGCATCCGAGGTTCGCGCGCATGTAGCCGTGCCCTTCGATGCCGAATTTCTGCCCCTTGTCGAGCCAGAGCCGCGCCTGGGTCAGCATGAAGCGATTGAGGACGTCGGGGTCCATGCCGAGTCCGCGGCAATCCATCCAGGCCAGATAGAGCGAATCGGCCGGCAAGACCTCGATGCGCGACGTGATGCCGTGGATCGCGTCGCGGAAATGGGCGTGATTGCCGCGCAGATAGGTCAGCAGCGCTTCGAGCCACGACTCGCCATGGGTATAGGCGGCTTCGGCGGCCACCATGCCGAGCGTGTTGACCGACTGGTACATGTTGCGGTCGAACTGGCGCCGCAGTGAGTCGCGCAGGCGCGGATCCGGCACGAACAGGTTCGCGCTCTGCAGTCCGGGCAGGTTGAAGGTCTTGCTCGGCGCGGTGCAGGTGATGCTGTTGCGCGCGAACGATGCGCCGAGCGACGCGAAGGGGATGTGCTTCCTGGCCGGATTGAGGATCAGGTCCTGGTGGATCTCGTCGGAGATGACGATCACGCCGCGCCGTGCGCAGATTTCACCCATCGCCCGCAGCTCACCTTCGCTCCAGACATTGCCGGTCGGATTGTGCGGATTGCTGAGGATAAAGAGCCGCGTGTTGTCGCGTATCGCCGCCTCGAACGCGCGCTCGTCGAAACGATAGGCGGTGCCGGCGCGCTCGAGCGGTGCGAACACGAGGTGCCGCCCGTTCAGCAGGACATCATCATGGAAATGCGCATAGACGGGCGGCTGAATCAGGACCGTATCGCCGGGTGACGAGAAGGCCTGGATCGCCGTCTTCAACGCCGTAATGATGCCGCTTGCCTGCATCACCCAGGAGCGATCGACTTCCCAACCGAAGCGGCGCGCCTGCCAGTCGACGACGGCACTGACGTAGCTTGCGGTCGCGCCGCACGAATAGCCGAAGACACCGTATTCGACCGCATCGTGCAGTGCATCGATGACCGGGCGCGGTGCGCGAAAATCCATGTCGGCGACCCACATCGGCAGCGGATCGGCAGCATGCTCGTCGGGTGACAGCAGCGTGGCGCCGAACGCCCATTTCAGCGAGTTCGATGATCTGCGATCGATGACTTCGTCGAAGATCGAGGCGGGCGTATCTGCCGCGCCCCCGCCGGCAGCCAATTCAGAATGAGACTTCACGTTCCCTTCCATTCACGATAAAAACGGCACGCCGGCGGCGTGACCACGTATGGCGAATAGAGTAGCAGCGCGAAATTTCGACGAACAATGGTATCTCCTCATGGAGCAGTGAGCCCGGCTCATGGATGCCGGTTCGCGGCACGCTTCAGATTCCCAGTGCCACGAGAAAGCGCGAAACCATGTTGTAGGCGGCCGCTGTGGCCACGGCTTCTATCGTCTGCGTTTCGCCGAAATGCAACGTCAGTTCGGCGATCACATCGGCATCGACACGCACCTGTCGCGTCGATTGATCGGTCAGACGAATCAGCGCGCGTTCCGCGTCACCGAACAGCCGGCTGTCTACCTCGGCAGCCCTCAAGGCTTCGCTCTGCGCGCGCGTGCCGCCTGCCGCCAGATAGGCCGGGTAATGAACGTGCCACTCGAAATCCGCGCCGTTGAGCACGGCCACGCGCAGCATGATCAGTTCACGGAGCACGAGCGGCAGGCTGAAATCGGCGCGCACCCGGCGCAGCAGTTCGTTCCATCCCGCCGCCAGCGGCTCGCTCCTGAGCAGGACACGGTCGATGCCGATCAGTTCGCCGCCCGGACGACGCGCGCGCATCGCGGCCAGCAACGTTTCGGGGGCCGGCTCTCCGTCCTGCCACGGGACGACTCTCACGTTTGACATCTTCACCTCCAGTGGAATGTGCGTTGCGATACCGTCGCCAGGGGCGGCGCCCGACCGTCACGCGGCACGGGCGCCTGGCCCTGGCCGGTGTCAGGGTTTCATGACGTCGCCGTCGTAGAGCATCTCGTAGTGCTTTTGTCCGCCGGCCTTGAACGAATGGAAGCCGTTCTGCAGGAATGCCGAGACGAGATTGGCGCCCACCAGCGCGATGAACAGCACCATGGCGAACGAGCGAATGGCCGGGCGCGGACGCTGCGACGGATCCGCGGCCGAGGTCGCGCGTGCCTGCGCGTGCAGGCACAGCATCAGCACGCAATAGAGGATCGCGGCGGTGAAGATCAGGTACGTCCACGTGTACATGTGCAGGCCCAGAATCGCCGAGCCCGTCGGGACCGTATAGGCGGGCGCCTTCGCGAACATGAACAGGAGGCTGATCAGGCTGCCGATCAGTGCGCCGAAGGCGCTGAGAAGATAGTTCCAGGCCTGGGCGCCGAACCGCAGATTCAGCAGCAGGCCGCTGCCGAAGAGCATGAAGCCTACCCGGATCAGATTGCAGAATGCGCACGGGAGCTCGCCCATTGCCAACTGGAAGTAGAAGGCGGCGAGCAGCGTGACGGCGATGCCGAGCAGCGCGGCGGTATCGAGTCCGTCGAGGTGGCGTGGTGTGAGCTTCATTACCACGACCCCAGCGTCATCAGATCCTTCATGTGATGGCTGCCGTGATGAACGGTCCACACGACGACCAGTAATGCGCTCGTCGACCACAGGAGCCGCGCGGCGGCCAGGTTGCGAAGCGATGCCAGCGCCGCGGCGAACGCGAACAGCACCGGAATAAAGCCGATGAACATGCGAGACTTCTCCTCGTTCAGGAAAACCAACGGAATAATCGAACAGGAAATTTATCGCCGAGCGGGCTTGTTGTATGTCGATCGGTCGTCAACCTGTATCGAGGAATGGACAAGCGCAAGGAACTTCGACGTGAATGGCGATCAGTCGATGCATCGCCACCCGGTCAAGAGCGCTCGACTCGGCGCGCGTATTCGGCATCCGCGGCCGGATCGATCGGGGATTCTCGAGTCGACGCATGCGCTTGCCGCGTTGCAAGATTCCCGATGAAAAGGCTGGCCGTGCGTAGAACGAGATATCCGATCAACAGGTTGGCGCCGATGAAGACGGGTAGCGCCAATGCCCGGGCCGATCCCACACCCGCATGGGCCAGTTTCAGGCTGGTCACCGATGCAGCGTCGACGCCGAACGTATAGGCCCAGTACGCAGGGACGAACGGTTGCGCGCGCAGCCACGCGGCGAGCCGCAGGCCAAGCAGCAACTGAAAGAGGCCGTAGCCCCACAGCATGAGAATCCAGTGATCTGCGCTGCCGGGTGACAAGGTCAGCCAGGCCATCGCGCACACGGTCGGCGGTGCGAGCTGGATGCCGATCAACGGGCGTTGCGGTGCCGGCAGCGTCGTCGGGTGCCACAGCCGCTGTATGACCAGCGACTCGAGCGCCACCCAGGAGAACAGGCCTGCACCCAGAAACAGCCACCCCCAGTCCGGGTGACCCAACGAGCCGAGTACGGCCGCGCTGGTGAAGTTGCCTGCGACGGTCGGCAGATACACGGTCGGCAACGTGTCCTGCGCATTCCGCCCGCCTTGCCAGAGCGTGCCCGTGTGCCACAGGCTGAACCCCAGGTGCCACGCGATGCTGACGATGGCTAGCATCCACGCGAGGGTCATCGAATACGGCTGGACTGCCATCGCAACGAGCGAAGTGGCCGCCGACACCAATGCAGGCGTGCCGCCCTGCACGGGATGCAGGCATTCGGCCTGCACCTGCTCGAAGCGACGCACGGCTTGCCACGCATAGCCGGCGATCAGGACGGCCCAGGTCAGGCCCGCCACCGCCAGAATCGTTTCGCCCACGAGCGGCGGCAGTGCCCACAGCCGCGTGGCGGCGCGCCAGGCCTGCCCGAGGCCGGCGAGGCCCAGCACCATGCCGAAATGCGACGCCGGAATCGTCACCTGTCCTGGGTGTGCCATGCCTGTTCCTGCCGCGGGCCATCGCTTGTTTCATCCGAAGGCTCATGGTTCATCGTGAGCACCATGCGGAATCTGACGTCGCCTGATTTCATTCTTCGATAGGCCTCGTTGGCCTGCGCCAGCGGCATGACTTCCATCATCGGGCGGATCCCCGTGAGCACACTGAAATCGAGCGCTTTCTCGCTCTCGTACGGTGAGCCGGTGATCGACCCCTGTATCGTCCGCTCGCCGACGACCAACTGGCCGGACGAGACGGACAGCGGGTCCCGGGTCACACCGAGCACGACGAGCCGGCCGGCAGGGGCGAGGCCGTCCAGCAAACCGGATACCGCGTCGGCATTGCCGATGGTGGTCAGGATGGCGCGCGCGCCGCCCATGCTTTGCAGCCGGGTGGCGGCATGCTCCTGGTTGGTATCGATGTAGACGTGTGCGCCCAACGCGAGCGCATCCGCGGCGACCTCGCCGCGACGGCCGATGGCGACGACCTTGAATCCCATGTGGCGCGCATACTGCAACGCCATGTGCCCGAGGCCGCCGACGCCGAGAATGGCCACGACATCGCCCGCTTCGGCACCGCACTTCTTGAGCGCGTTGAAGGTCGCGATCCCGGCGCAGAGCAGCGGGGCGGCTTCGGCCGCGCCGAGTTCGTCGGGGATCGAGACGAGCGCCGTGCTGCGGGCGAGCATCATCTCGGCGTAACCGCCATCGCAGGTTGCGCCGACGACCGGCTGGTTGCGGCAAAGCTGAAAGTGTCCCTGGCGACATTGGGCGCATTCGTTGCAGTAGCCGCCAAGACGGCCCACCCCGACGCGCTGCCCGATCTGCCAGCGCGACGGCACACCGGCTCCGAGCGCGGCGATCCGTCCCACGATCTCGTGACCCGGAACGCGTGGCGGTTGCAAGGCCGGGTCGGCGCGTTCGATGTCGGCGGCGTCCGCACCGCATATCCCGCAAGCCTCGACCGCAATCAGTACCTCGCCGGCTGCCGGCGTGGGCGTCTTGCGCTCCACCAGTTCGAGAACGCCGGGGCGGGTGACCTGCATGGCCCGGTAATGACTTTTCATGAGGGTTTCTCCAGAGTCGTGAATGGAACCTGATGTGCTGCAGCGATGCATCGTCATTCGCCCGATGCAGGCAAGGCCTGCACACCCGCGTGCGCCGCTTCGATCGCGCCGGCGACATAGCCCGGAAACGATCGTGACCATTCGCTCGCGATGCCGGTCAGGCGTCGGTGCCAGGGGCCGGACGACGCGGCGGCGGCAGGGGCTTGCGCGTGGTGGCCGTTGTCGTCGAGATCGGCGGCGGTGGCCGTGAAGGCGTCCTGCGCCCAATCCTTGATGACCTCGGCTTCGGGCGTCGCCGCCTTCGCACCGAACAGGCGCACCAGCTGTGCGCGGCAATGTGCGCGCAGCACGTCGTCGCGCACGTTCTTGCGAACGTGCGCGGGGATGCCGAAGAAGCCGAACAGTGCGGCGCTGCCGCCCGGCATGGACGCGTCGTGGATCTCGCCCAATGGCCCGCGTGCGCTTCGAGCTTCGCCAGACAGTCCCTGTTCGCGCCAGAACGGCGTGTCGTAGATGGCGACGTACTTGGCATGCGGCGCCATCCAGGTGCTCGTGTCGCGCCATTGCCGGGCCAGTGCCGTCGGCAATGGCGGGAAGAATGCGATGCGCTCCTCCGCCAGTCGCGGCGAGATGGCCAGCAGCACGTGTTCGACGCGCCAGGTCGTGACGCCAGCGGCGACGCTTTCGCTTTCCAGTTCCACGTGGGCGTCGACGATGCGGATGCGCCGCACGATCTGACCGGTGACGACACGGCGCGCGTCCAGGCGGCCGCGCAGCGCATCGATCAGCGCGCTCATGCCGCCTGCCACGCGCATCGACGCCGGCGTACTGGCGTACCCCTGCATGCGGACGGGCGGCGCATCTGGCGAGCGTTCGATCATCATGTCGCCCGCTTCGTATTGCTCGAAGCGCTGCAGGCCGAGATCGTGGATCAGTCGGTCCAACTGGGGCTGGAGGTGTGGCCAGAACCACGTCGGGCCCAGATCGAAGCGATCGATGTCGTTCGTCGCAACCGCAGTGCCGGCGGCCGTGTGCCGAGAAACGGAGGCGATGCGACCACCCGGGACATCGCGTGCCTCGAGCAGCACGTAGTCCCTGATGCCTCGCTGCTCCAGCAGAACGGCCGCGTACAGGCCGCTCAGGCCCGCGCCGACGATGGCGATGCGTGCTGTCTGCATGGCTAGGCATCCACCGTGATGCTGGCCGGGCGGCAGGTCTTGAGATAGACGGTGGCCCCGCCGGCCCCGGCGACGATCTCCGGATAGGCGCTCTTCGGCAGGCGCATCCAGCTGCCATGCCCGTGAGGCCGGCCCTCGTCCTCGACCTTTCCGGCCAGGACGAGCACTTCGGCGCTGTCTGTCGGCGCGGAGAACAGTGCTTCACGCGGCGCCAGCCGTTGCAGGCAAACCTGTTCGACATCGTTCGCGAACAACGGGCAGATGTCGCGACCGTCGCGCCGGTGCCAGGCCGCCGGGTCGTTGGTGTCGACGCGTACCCGCTGCCGCTCGCCGGCGCGCATCTGCCGCAGCTTGACGAAGAGGAGGGCGCCCTCGCGGCTGGACGGGCGGTGGCTGGAGCCGGGCGGATTGCGCAGATACCAGCCTGCCGGATAATGCACGCCGTCTTCCGAGAAGGTGCCGGACAGCACAAGAATCTCTTCGCCCTCGGGATGCCGGTGGGGCGGGAAGCACGAAGCGGGCGCATACCGGACGATACTGGTGGCGCGCGCCTGCTCGCCACCCAGCCGATCCAGCATCACGCGCTCGACGCCGGCCTGCGGGGAGGCCACCCATCGATACTGGTGAGGCGCGACGACGACGCGCCGCGAGAAATCTGCGTTGACGAGCATGGGTGGTGTTCCTGGGCTGGATGAGCGCGCGGCCGGCCGACGGGGAATCGGCGGCCGGCCTCGATGCGAATTACTGGCTGGACAGTTGCGCGTGGGCTTCGATGACGCGCGCCGAGTAGGTCAGCGCAGCCCCCGCATTCAGCGCGATCGCGACGCCCAGCGCTTCGGCGATTTCCCCCAGCGTGGCGCCGTGCTCGACTGCCTTTTGGGTGTGCACGGAAATGCAGCCGTCGCAGCGGGTGGTCACGGCCACGGCCAGCGCGATCAGCTCGTGGATCTTGGGATCCAGATGGCCCGTTTTCGCGGCGGCACTGTCGATCGCCGTCAGGCCGCGCACCACGTCGGGGCTCTGTTTCGCATAGTCGCCGACGCGCTCCAGCAGGGAAGCACGGTAGGCGTTCCAGTCGTTCATCATGTTAAGGTTTCCTGATAAATAAGGGGCGCGTGCGAGAGGGCGCCCGGCCGTGTGACTAGGCGACCTGGTAGATGCGCACGTCGGGCGCGGCATCCAGCAGCGGTTGGAGGCCGGCCACCACGTCGGCGGTGAACAGCTCGCTTTGCAGGTAGGCGTTCGCGTGCTCCGTGCTGTCGAAGCCGTGCAGCACCTGCACGTCTTCATCGCGCACGAGCAGTTCCTTCGATTGCGCACCGGCGACGGTGTCGAGGAATGGCGTCTTGTAGCGCCTGTAGATCTCGGCTGCGGCAGCGCGGTTGGCGTCGGCAATCCTGAGCGTGATCTGCAAATAAACCATGTCGTTTCTCCTCATCGAGCGGGAAGGTGCAGCGGGGTTCCGGCCATCGATCCGTCATGGTTCGACGATCCGGTTCGAACGGGGCAGGCGGGCATGTCGTGCTGCTGCCTGCGGTCCATCAATTGCGGCCGGCCATTACGCCGCCGTCCACGTCCCAGATCGCGCCGGTGACCCAGCTCGCCTTGTCCGACAGCAGGAACGCAACGACTTCCGCCACGTCTTGCGGCGTGCCGACCCGGCCGATCGGGTGGAAGCTGTTGAAGCCCTGCAACGCGTCGTGCACGTCAGCCTTCGGGATGAAGCCTTCGTAGATCGGCGTCTGGACGACTGCCGGCGACACCGCGTTGACGCGAATGTGCTTCGGGGCCAGTTCCATGGCCAGATGCTGCGTCAGCGAGTGCAGGCCCGCCTTTGCCATCGAGTACGCCGACGACGGCGTCGCGGCGATCGCCTGTTTCGCCCACATCGAGCCGATATTGACGATCGCGCCCGGGCGGTCGCTGGCGACCAGATTGGCGGCGACTTTCTGCGTAATGAAGAAGAACGCCTTGTTCAGCTTCATGTACTGGTCGTAGTCTGCGTCGCGATGCTCGAGGAACGGCTTCGGGAAGAACACGCCCGCGGCGTTGACCAGCAGGTCGATGTCCGGATGGTGCGCGTCGAGGGTCTGGAGCAGCGCTGCGAGGCCGTCGTCGCTGGACAGGTCCGCCGTCAGTACCGCGACCGGGCCCAGCGCGGCCAATTCCCGCTGCGCCGCCTCGGCCTTGTCGGCCCGATGGCCGACGATGACCGCGCTACCGCCTTCGGCGAGCACCAGGCGGGCCGTTTGCAGCCCCATGCCACTGGTCCCGCCGACGACCAGCAGCTTCCTGCCGTTGAATGGATTGCTCATGGTGAATTCCGTTTAGAAGAAAAGCTATGGATGGGATTGGACCCGGATGGGCCATGTTGCAGGCCCGTTCAACGCTGCTTGGCGCCAGCAACGGGCATGTCGTGAATTTTTCGCCGATTCACTTTCATCGGCAAACGAGATAAAGTGTTCTTCATTGAAAGAAAATCTTTGTCACGATGAAGTCGCCCGTTCACCTGAATGCGTTGCGTGCATTCGAGGCCAGCGCCCGTCATCGGAGCTTTTCGGCAGCCGCGGCCGAGCTTCATGTGACGCCTGCGGCGGTTGGCCAACTCGTCCGCGCGCTGGAGGAATGGCTGGGCACGCCGCTGTTCCATCGCGGCGCCAGCGGGCGTCTGCGACTCGTGCCGACCGAGGCGGCCGAGCGCGCGCTGCCGGATATTCGGGCAGGCTTCGACAGGCTGACGGTCGGTCTCGAGCGGCTCAAGGAGGGATCCACGAGCGGGGTACTCACCGTCGCGGTCAGCCCGGCCTTTGCGGCCAAGTGGCTGTTGCCCCGGATCGAGCGCTTCCAGAACGCGTGGCCCGATACGGACGTGCGCCTGGATACCAACCTCAAGCCGGTGGATTTCGTGACCCAGCAGATCGATATCGGCGTGCGCTACGGGACGGGCACATGGCCAGGGCTCGTCGCGGACAAACTCATGGACGAAGATGTCTATCCCGTGTGCTCGCCCGGGCTGCTGCGCGGGCGTCCGCGTCTGCAAAAGCCGGCCGATCTGGCCCGGGAGACCTTGATCCACGACCTGTCGATGGATAGCCGGACGGGCTTTCCCGCCTGGGATACGTGGCTGCACAGGGCCGGCGTGGCGGATGCCGCTACCGGGCGCGGGATGCAGATCAACAATTCCGCGGCGGTTCTGCAGGCTGCCATCGACGGGCACGGCGTCGCGCTCGCGCGGAGCGTCATGGCGCGTGACGATCTGGCGACCGGGCGTCTGGTGCGTCTCTTCCCGGAAATCACGTTCGCTTCGCCGTTGGCCTATTACATCGTGTATCGCAACGAGTGTTCCGGCCTGGCGAAACTCGTGGCCTTTCGCGACTGGTTGCTCAAGGAAGCGGCGTTGTAGCGAGGGGCCGCGCGCAGCCGGCGACGGGCTTGTCGCCAGCCTGAATTGCGTCGGCTACCGCTTGCCCGGTGCCGCAGTGACCGGAGGCTTGCCGACGATCTCGTACCGCCCCTGCGTCGCATCGACATGTGCGATCGTGTCGAGCATGCGAATCACGGGCGGAAAGCCGTACACGCGCTCGACCATCGCCTTGTATTCGTCGCCGTGCCAGCGCGCGGCGGCTTCGCGCGTGCGCCACACGTACACGCCGCCGCCTTCGTGCGTGGCCGCGTCGTAGAAGTACCACTTGTGCAGCAGGTCCGGGTTCAGCGCCCACTTCACGGCGGTCGCTTCATAGCGATCTCGCAGCGTGGGCAGGTCGACGTCGGGTCGCAGCTTGAAGAAGACGATTTCGGTGATCACGGCAGTGCCTCCATTCGCGAGTCGCGAATCGTGGGGATGCGGTGGTGATGCCCCCCGGGGGGGCGCTTGAGTCGGACGACAGACCCCGGGAGGCAGCGTCTTTCAGTACGGCGACGGCCGGTTCTCCGTGCGCCACTTGAGATCGGCCGGCGTGCCCGGCCGCGGCGGGCGCAGCCCCTCGATCGTCCACAGTCCGAACGGCGTTTCGCCGATATGGATTTCCCAGCGCAGGCCACGCTCGCCGATGAACGGCGTCAGGCGCCGGCCGACATGCTGCATGAACCGCGCCTGTTCGGCGGGATCCTCGATCTGTCGCGCGATGTGGTCGACCCGGATCCGCACGAAGTCGTCGGTCGGCTTGCCGCCGATCAGGAACGACGCGGGCGGCAGCGGCTGGAACAGCACGTTCACGTAGAAGCGCGGCAGAAATCCGTCGTAGAGGCCGACGATGCGCTCGGCGATCTCCAGTTTGTCGGTATCGGAATAGGCGTGTTCGGGATGGTAGATGTTCCAGAGCGGCATGTGTGTTCCCCGGTTCGTGAGAGCAAGCAGGTGTCGTGTCAGATTGCGCTGTAGCGCGCGGCGGGCTGGCCATCCCGCGTGACGGCATGAAGGAGGGTGCCGCGCGCGCCGTCGAACTGCTGCCATGCGCCGAGATCGTGGAGCGTCGGAAAGCACACCGATTCCTCGTGATCCAGTGCATGCAGCGCGGTGTCGACGAGCGTTTCCGGCGTCATGAACAGCGAATCCGGGAACGGCGCGGCCGCGTTGCCGAAAAACGCCGTGCGCACCGGCCCCGGCATCACGGCCTGGACCGCGACGCCGCGCGGCGCAAGCTCGGCGTGCAGCGAGCGCGTGAAGTTGAGCACGTATGCTTTCGAGCCGCTGTATCCGCCCGCACCGGGCACGGGCATCAGCGTGACGATCGAACCGATGTTCACGATCATGCCGCGTCCGGCCGCACTGCAGCGGCGCGCGGCCGCGAGCGAGAGCCGGGTCAGCGCGAGCACGTTGACCCGGATCATCGTGTCGACGGCGGCCGGGTCGACCGATACCGACAGGCCCAGTGCGCCGAGGCCGGCGGCATTGACGATGCCGGCGAAGTCGGCGGTGCCGTCGATCAGCGCCTCGACGTGCGCGACGCCGTCGTGGCTCGACAGGTCGGCGGCGACGGCCTGCGCATCGCAGCCGTATGCGGACCGGAGCCGGTCGGCGAGCGCCGTGAGCCGTTCGCGCCGGCGCGCAACCAGGATCAGGTCGTATCCGCGAGCGGCGAGACGATCCGCATAGACCGCGCCGATCCCCGACGACGCACCGGTTACGACGATTACGCCTCGATCTTCTTGCTTCATGTTCGAACCTCCAAAGGGTTGGACTGACAAGGTTTCTCATAACTCTTATTATCAGAGTAAGTCGAGGGCGACACGCCGTCAAGCGTTGCCGGATACGATACGATTACCGCCGTGCGCGCCCCGGCGTGGGCTGCGCATCGAAGTCAGGAAAGGTGATTTACGATGAAATCCAAGAGTTTTGACGGCATGACCTGCTCGATCGCCAGCGTGCTCGATGCGCTCGGCGATCGATGGAGCACGCTGATCGTGCGCGATCTGGCGTTCGGGCTGGCGCGTTACGACGATCTGCGCCAGTCCACGGGCGTGACCCATGCGACGCTGTCGGATCGGCTGAAGGCGCTCGAAGGCAGGGGGCTGATCGAGCGCCGGCTGTATCAGTCGCGCCCCGACCGGTACGAATACCATCTGACGCCGCGCGGCCGCGACATCGGCATCGTGCTGATGGCGCTCGCGCAGGTCGGCGATGCGTGGGGGCAGGCGGAATCGAAGGCGCCGCCGCTCCGTTTCATGGAGGCGCGCTCGGGGCATGCGGTGCGGCTGGCGTTGGTCGATGTCGAGACGGGTAGCCCGATCGACCTGCCGGACCTGCGCGTGGAGGCGGGGCCCGGCGCGGACGAGATCATGCACTGGCGGCTCGAGAAGACGCGCGCGCGGCGCGGCGAATCGTGACGCGCGCGTCGCCGTCGCGCTGCCGGTTCACGGCTCATGCGGGAAATCGCGCGGCGCCGGCTTCCGGCGGCAGGCGCAGCCCGTTCGTGAGGTAGCTGACGGTCCGGTAGAAGCCCGCGAGCATCAGCAGTTCGAGCAGCGCCTCGTCGCTGAAATGCGGGCGCAGCGCGTGCCACAGCTCGTCGTCGATGTCGCAGTGCCGATGCAGCGTGTCGCACAGCCGGATCAGCAACCGGTCCGCATCGCTCCAGCATGCGTCGTCGGCCGAGCCGCGGGCCAGCGAGCGAATCTGTTCGCTGGTCAGCCCCGCGGCCGGCGAAAACACGGAAACATGCACCCCCCATTCGTATTCGGAGCGGCACAGCGCCGTCGTGCGGTCGATGACGATCTCGCGTTGCCGGATGTCGAGGTGGCCTTGGTCCAGCAGCCCGGCGGCGAAGAACTTCGTGAACAGGCGAGTGTCCCGCGCCAGCGTGGTGAAGAGGCGCAACGGCGGGCGGCCCCGCATGATCCGGTCGATCGACGCGGCGATGTCGGGGGCGAACGGCGGCACTGCGCATGCGATACGCTGAGTCATGTGAACTCCTTCGTGCTCGTGGCGGGTGCGTGTGAACGCTCGCATTCGCCGATGGCTGAGCAGGTAGCGTAGGTGGCGTGCTTTAAAAAGTAAAGCATGAGGAAGGAAGAAAACATCGGCATCATGCGATGCCGCATGCGTCCGACATTGCATCGATACGTTGACGTCACGCGGCGTTTGCTTTAAAAAGTACAGCATGACGACACCCAAAATCGGACAACGCGTTCGCGGATCGAAGACGGGACGACCCATCATGGTCGTGCTGGATCTGCTCGGGCGGCGCACCACGCTGCGCATCCTGTGGGAGCTGCGCGGCGAGCCGCTCACCTTCCGTGCGTTGCAGGAAGCCTGCGAAACGAACGCACGCCTGCTCAACACGCGGCTGGCGGAGCTCAAGGCGTCGGGCCTCGTCGAGCATGGCGAGGGCGGCTACTGCATGACCGCCGAAGGCCGGCGGCTCGAGGCGGCGTTGCAGCCATTGCTGGGGTGGGCAAAACAATGGGCAAAGCGCGACCCCGACGGGTTCGACGCGGCCGATCGCGAACAATCCGGTCAGGAGCGCTGATCGATCGACGCGCGGGTTTGCATCGCCATGTCATGCCGGTTCGCGCGTCGCACACGAGCCAATATTTTGCGGAGTCCTTTCATGTCTGTTCGGGCCGTCCTTTTCGATTTCGATTTGACGCTGGCGGATTCGTCCGCCGCGATCATCGCGTGCACGGAGTACGCGTTGCATCGGCTGGATGCCGCCGGCGCGACGCCGGCGCAGATCAGTGCCGTGATCGGGCTGCCGCTGCACGAGATGTTTTGCTCGCTCACGGGGGAAACCGAGCCGGCGCGGGCTGACGCGTTCGCACGTCACTTCGTGGCGCGGGCCGACGAGATCATGGTGCACGGCACGCGCATCTATCCCGAGGTGCCATCGCTGCTCGCGCGTCTGCGCGAGCAGGGCCTCGCGGTCGCGATCGTATCGTCGAAGTTTCGCTACCGGATCGAGGCGATCCTTGCGCTGAACGAATTGCAAGCGCTCGTCGACGTGCTGATCGGCGGGGAAGACGTGCAGCGTCACAAGCCCGATCCCGAAGGGCTCGTGCTGGCGCTGGCGCGGCTGGGCGTGCCGGCCCGCTCGGCAATCTACGTGGGCGACCACGCGGTGGACGCGCAAGCGGCCGAGCGTGCCGGCGTGGGGTTCGTCGGCGCGGTGAGCGGGATGACGTCGTTCGACGGATGGGCACGCGCGGGCAAGCAGGCGGTGGCCACGCATATCGGCGAACTGGACGCGATCGTGCAGCGGATGCAGCGCGATCCGTCCGAAGCATCGGGTTGACGCGCGACCGCGCCGCGATCCCGGCCGGCTGAACCGCTTTCGGCAACAGTCCGGCAGCGCGCGACGGATTCTGCGACCATCGCCGTTGAAGTCATACCCGCCACCGGTCCATCGCCATGTCACTCATTTCCGTCGCCTTCGCCAGCCTCCGGTTCGCGCGCGTGCTGCCGGCCGCCCGAACGCTGTCATACGCCATTTCGCTCGCGGCCGCCGGTGCGGTGCTCGGCGTGCCGGGCGGCGCGCGTCCGGCCGAAGCCGCCACGCAGCGCGAACGCCTCGATGCGCCGGTCAAGGCCGTCGCCGGCCAGCGCGTGGCCGTCGATACGCCGCAGGGCAGCGCGGTGCTGCCCGTCTATGCGGATCGTCCGCTCGACCAGGCCGCGCCCGATGTCACACGCGTCTTCGTCGTGATTCACGGCACGCTGCGCAATGCCGACGCGTATTACGCGTCGGGGCTCAAGGTCGTCGAGCAAGCCGGTGCGATTGGCAAGGGCACGATGGTCGTCGCGCCGCAGTTCCTGACGCGTGCCGATACGCGCGCGTTTTCGTTGCCCGCGCAGACGCTCGCGTGGACGCAGGAAGGATGGAAGGGCGGCGACGCGGCCCGTCAGCCGGAGCCGGTCAGTTCGTTCACCGCGCTCGACGCATTGCTCGCGCATTTCGCCGACCGCAGCCTGTATCCCGCGTTGTCGAGCGTGGTCGTGATCGGCCATTCCGCCGGCGCGCAGTTGCTGCAGCGCTATGCGGTGGCCGGGCACGAATGCGATGCGCTGGAGCGCGCCGGCATCGCCGTGCGCTATGTGGTCGCGAACCCGTCGAGCTACCTGTATTTCGACGACGCACGGCCGGACGGCCAGGCGATCGCAGGCGGAACCTGCCCGAGCGCGACGCAATGGAAATACGGGTTGCAGTCGGCGCCGCCCTATGTCGCATCGCAGGACGTGCGCGCGCTCGAAGCGCGCTACGTCGCACGTCGTGTCGTGTACCTGCTCGGCCAGGCCGACACGAACCCGTACACGCATTTCATCGACCGTTCGTGCGCGGCCATGGCGCAAGGCCCGTACCGTCTCGCGCGCGGGCTCGCGTATTTCGACTACCTGAAGAAGCGGCACCCGGCCGATCTCGCCCAGCAGGTCGTCGAAGTACCGGGCGTCGGGCACGACAATCTCGGCATGTTCACGTCCGCCTGCGGGCTGGCCGTACTGTTCGACCAGGCATTGCCGTCATCGTGTCCGGTCGTCACCGGCACCGCGCCGGGCGTGCGCGCGGCGTTGCCGTAAGCGGGTGCGGGAGAACCGCGCCGGCCGGCATCGACCGATCGGAACGATCCACGAACCGGCCGGATCGATGCGTTTCCCTGTCGGTCACGCCCGCGTTCAGGCCGATCGCGATCGGCGCGCGATTGCCGCGCCACGCGTCATGCCGTTTTTTCCGTGCCGGGCGGCGCGCTTGCATCGAATACCGTCAGGCCTTCCGTCGGGTCCGTCGGCGTGTCCCACGGACGTGCCGCGATGGCCCGTTGCGCGGCCTCGTAGCCGGCCTGCCGGCGGGCCGCGATGCCGTCCGGCGTGAAATCGATGTCTTTCAGCTGATTGTCGCCGGCGAGTCGCGGCGCCGCGAGCTTGACCAGGTGCATCGTGGTTTCGCATCCCCACGCGGCGAGCCGGCGCACGGCCGGCGACGCGCGTTCGGCTTCCGGCACGTGCCGGGCCAGTTCGCGGATCACGTGGCGCAGCCGGTGGATCTGCTGCTGGCGCGCGATGTGGCTGTCGGTGCGGCTCGCATACTGGATGTCCTTCTGCCGCTCCGACACCTGCCAGATGCTCTCGGGCTCGGGGCCGGCCGGATTCCACATCTGGACGGAGAAGATGATCGAGCTGCGGCGCGGGTTGTCGTCGAGCACGACCTCGACCGGCGTGTTCGAATACACGCCGCCGTCCCAGTACGGTTCGCCGTCGATCCGGATCGCCGGGAACGCGGGCGGCAGCGCGCCCGAGCTCATGATGTGCTCGATCCCGAGCCGCGTATCGCGCGAATCGAAATAGCGCATCGTGCCCGTGCACGCATTGACCGCGCTGACGGTCAGGCGCGGGTGGCCCGCGTTCAGCAGGTCGGGATCGATCAGCGACGCGAGCGTGTCGCGCAGCGGCGCGATCCGGTAATACGACGCGCGATCGACGCCGAGGCGGGCCATCGGCCCGAGCCACGATGCCGGATTGGGCTGGAAGAAGCCCGCGATGCCGCCGCCGATGATCATCAGCTCGGCGAGCGTCCGGTCCCAGCCGGGCAGCAGCGGCGCGGCGTCGAAACGGGTCCGTTCGGTCACGCGGCGCCAGAACGCCGACAGCTTGTCGTAACGCTGCTCCGGCGGGTTTCCGGCGATCAGCGCCGCGTTGATCGCGCCGATCGACGTCCCGACCACCCAGTCGGGCCGGATACCGGCTTCGTCCATCGCCTGAAAGACGCCGAGCTGGAACGCGCCCAGTGCGCCGCCGCCCTGGAGCACGAGCACGACTTGCCCGGGGAGATCCATGCGTGCCGGCTGGCTCGCGGTCATGGCTGGCCTCGCTGCGTGTGACGGTGGGTCGGATCCGAACGGTTCGATTCAGTTTAGGCGATCGGCGGCGGGGGACCGCCCCCAAGTGCAACGGGCCGCTGCGTCTGCGTTGCCTGCCGCTTCCGACCCTCAAGTGCGTTAGCCGTGGTGCGCTCGCATGCGGCAGCTCGCGCCGCTTTGGGTCGGGCGACCGCCGACGTCACGCGTCCGGGTACGGCGTGCCGTCCTTGTGCAGGAACCGGCCGTCGCGGCTCGGGCTCATCATGTCGATGTCCGGGCAGGTGATTACGTCGTCCGGCGAGCGCGAGCCGACCTCGAGATAGACGGCGACCGTATCCGACCGGTTGACCAGGTGATGGCCGTTGCCCGAGCCCTTCGGAAACGCCGCGCAGTCGCCGGCGCACAGCACGGTTTCGCCGTCGTTCTCGATCATTACGAGTTCGCCTTCGAGCACGTAGACGAATTCGTCTTCATCGGAATGCCAGTGGCGCTGGCTCGACCAGCCGCCCGGCGGCACGCGCATCAGGTTGACGCCGAAATCGCGCAGCCCGCCGGCGTCGCCGACGCGCTGGCGGATGCGCTGCTCGCACGGCGCGTCGAACGGCTGCGGATAGCCGCTGCCGCGGCGTTCGGGCACGGTGCTGAGGTCGATCCTGGGCATGGGCGGCTCCGTCGGCCACGCGGGCGAATGGGATGGGGGCATTGTAGGCGGCGCCGCCCGCCATTCGTCCGTGCGTGTCGTGATGCGCCGCGTCATTCGACCGTGATGGTCTCCTTCATGAACGGGTGAATCCCGCAGAACACCTTGTAGACGCCCGGCTTGTCGAAGCGGAACGAGTACGTCTCGTCCTGGTCGAGCGCCTTCGAATGAAAGATGCCGGCGTCGTTGACGACGGTGTGCGGCTCCGCGTCGAGGTTCTTCCACGTGATCGTCGTGCCGGCCTTGATCGTGGTCGACATCGGCGAAAACATGAAATTGCGGATCGTCACGAGCGTGCCGTCCGGGCCCTGCGCGAGTGCGGAAAGCGGGGCGGCGGCGCACAGGATCAGCGCCGCGACGACGCTGAATGGCTTGAAGCGGGTCATGTCGGTCTCCTTGCGGTTCGGTGCGTCACGCCAGCGTCGCATCGTGCAGCGACGATGCGACCGGATGGCCCGCGAATTCGACGGTCGTCACGCCGAGCATCGACGGCAGCCGGTCGCGCGGCACGGTGAGCGGCACGGGGCCCGGGCCGTTGCCGGCCGTCGGCTGCGGGAATGCGGTGGAGCGCGCGGTGTGGAACGTCACGTTGCCCTCGACCTTCGACACGATCTGGTGGATGTGCCCGTTCAGCACGGTGACCGAGCCGAAGCGGCGCAGCAGCGCCATCGTCTGCGGTGCGTCGCCGGTGCCCCAGCCCCACGGCTCGTAGATGGTCCACATCGGCATGTGCGAGAACACGACGATCGGCGTGCTCGACGAGCGGCCCTTGAGATCCTGCGCGAGCCACGCGAGCTGGTCGTCGCCGAAGCTGCCGAGCCCGTTCGGCTTGAAATGCATCACGTTGACGAGGC
Source organism: Burkholderia sp. Ac-20349 (assembly GCF_017104865.1). NCBI lineage: Bacteria > Pseudomonadati > Pseudomonadota > Betaproteobacteria > Burkholderiales > Burkholderiaceae > Burkholderia > Burkholderia sp. Ac-20349. Next base: position 34,538 of record NZ_JAAGPM010000017.1, on the reverse strand, counting down.
CGATGAAGTGCACGCCCGCGTGATCGAAGCTGTAATACCCGCGGTTGTCCGACGCCTTGCCGAACCGGCCGAAATATTCGGCGCCGGAACCGTCGGTGACGTCGTGCTCGCCGGGCACCGTATGCAGTTCCGGCACGCGCAGCGCGGACAGCAGTTGCGACGCGTGGTCGAACTCCTCGGGCTTGGACAGGTGCGTGATGTCGCCGGTATGGATGGCCAGCGCGGGCATCGCCGGCATGCCGTTGACGAGGTCGATCGTCTGCTTCAGCGTGGCCGACACGTCGGGATTCGCGTCCTTGTTGAAGCCGATGTGCGTGTCGCTGATCTGCACGAACAGCGGGCGGCCCGCGTTGGCCGGGAGCGTGTCGCCGGTCTGCGCGAGCGCAAGGTCGAACGGCGTCAGGACGCCGCCCGACAGTGTAAACAGCGTGCCGAGGCCGCCGAAGGCCATGCACTGCAGGGCTTTGCGTCGCGACGGGTTGGTGGGGGTCGATGAAGACATGTGAGCCTCGCATTCGTGTGACGAAACCGGACGGCCGGATCGTCCTGGAAGAAACCGGCGCCTTCGCGTGCCATACCGGCGAAGCGGCGGATTTATTCCCGAGCGGGGATTTATTCCCATGCGTTACAAGGTCGACCACCCGTGTTTGCGGCTTGCGCGGTGCGGCGCGATTCCTGACGGATGGCTTGTCAATGTCTTGTAAGTGACACGTCACATTTGCGTCACGACCGATCGATAGCCTGCCACTCCGAGTCACCTCTCCGGAGCCCCTTCATGCCGAATCTCGCGGCAACGGAAACCAGCGGTGCGGTCAGCAACCGCACGCGCGCCATCAGCCTCGCGCTGTTTTTTCTGATCATTGCCTGCGGCATCGTCTATGTCGGTGTTCATCTCAGCGCCGACCTCAGTCCCGTCAAGGAAAGCTCGGTCCTCCCGTTCCTGATGCTGATCGTCGCACTGCTGATCGCGCTCGGCTTCGAATTCGTCAACGGCTTCCACGACACCGCGAACGCGGTCGCGACCGTCATCTATACCCATTCGCTCGACCCGCACCTGGCGGTCGTCTGGTCGGGCCTCTGGAACCTGTGCGGCGTGCTCGTGTCGAGCGGCGCCGTCGCGTTCGGCATCCTGCAGTTGCTGCCGGTCGAGCTGATCCTGCAGGTGGGCAGCGGCTCAGGGTTCGCGATGGTGTTCTCGCTGCTGATCGCGGCCGTCACGTGGAACCTCGCGACCTGGTATTTCGGGCTGCCGTCGTCGAGCTCGCACACGCTCGTCGGCTCGATCATCGGCGTCGGGCTGATGAACCAGATCGTCAGCGGCCCGTCGGGCACGAGCGGCGTCGACTGGAACCAGGCGCTCGGCGTCGGCAAGGCGCTGCTGTTCTCGCCGCTGATCGGCTTCGTGCTGTCCGCGCTCGTGCTGCTGCTGTTGAAGGCGTTCGTGCGCGTGCCGGCGCTGTACCAGGAGCCGAAGGGCAACAAGCCGCCGCCGTTCTGGATCCGCCTGCTGCTGATCCTCACCTGCACGGGCGTGTCGTTCGCGCACGGTTCGAACGACGGGCAGAAGGGCATGGGGCTGATCATGCTGATCCTGATCGGCGTGATGCCGACCGCCTACGCGCTGAACAAGGCCGTGACGCCCGACCAGACGAGCACGTTCGTCGCGGTGGCGCGTCACGCGTCGACGACGCTCGTCAAGTACGCCGATCCGGTCGCGCAGTCGTCCGACCCGCGCGCCGACGTCGAGGCGTACGTGCGCACGCACAAGCTGTCGCCCGCGACGATCCCGGCATTGGGCAAGCTCACCGACACGATCGCCGACCAGGTCGCGCAGGCCGGCGGCATCTCGAGCGTGCCGCAGAACCTCGTCGACAACGTGCGCAACAACATGTATGTCGCGTCCGAGGCGATCCGGCTGATGGAGAAGGCGAAGACGCCGGCGTTCTCGGTCGAGGACGCGAGCGCGCTCGAAGCGTTCAAGAAGCAGATGGATCGCGCGACGAAATTCATCCCGACCTGGGTGAAGGTCGCGGTCGCGATCGCGCTCGGCCTCGGCACGATGGTCGGCTGGAAGCGGATCGTCGTGACGGTCGGCGAGAAGATCGGCAAATCGCATCTCACATACGGGCAGGGCGCATCGGCAGAGGCCGTTGCGATGCTGACGATCGGGATGGCCGACGCATACGGGCTGCCGGTGTCGACGACGCACGTGCTCGCGTCGGGCGTGGCCGGCACGATGACGGCGAGCGGCTCGGGCCTGCGCTGGGATACCGTGCGCAACCTCGTGCTCGCATGGGTGCTGACGCTGCCCGCGTCGATTGCCCTGTCGGCCGTCCTGTACTGGGCGCTGCACGGACTGTTCTGACCCGCGCCGGGGGGCGCGACGTCCGGCCGCGCGACGCGCGGCCGGTCCCATCGATTTTCAATTCAACACAAGACGCTACCGATGGATATCAGTTTCGATCCGAACCGCACCGCGAACGCTTCGGCGTGGCGCGTGCTACCCAACCGCTGGGATGCCGTCGCGTTTCCGCTGATCATCTGCCTGCTCGCGATGACGATCATCGGCTTTCACCAGACGATGGCGCCGATCGGCGTGCTGCAGACCCAGAAGATCTCGCTCGACCCGTCGAACCTGCCTGAATACGCGCTGCGCACCACGCTGCGGATGCTCGCCGCGATGGTCGCATCGCTCGTGTTCACGCTCGTCTACGGCACGCTCGCCGCGAAAAGCCGCCGCGCGGGCATGGTGCTGATCCCGATCCTCGACATCCTGCAGTCGGTGCCGGTGCTCGGCTACATCTCGTTCACCGTCACGTTCTTCATCGCGCTGTTCCCGGGCCGCGTGCTCGGCGCGGAGCTCGCGGCGATCTTCGCGATCTTCACGAGCCAGGCGTGGAACATGACGTTCAGCTTCTACCAGTCGCTGCGGACGGTACCGCGCGATCTGCATGAAGTGTCGCGCGGCTTCCACCTGACGGCGTGGCAGCGCTTCTGGAAGCTCGAGGTACCGTTCTCGATGCCGGGGCTGATCTGGAACATGATGATGTCGATGTCGGGCGGCTGGTTCTTCGTCGTCGCGTCGGAGGCCATCACGGTCGGCAACCAGACCATCACGTTGCCGGGCATCGGCGCGTATCTCGCGCAGGCGATTTCGGACAAGAACCTCGGCGCGGTCGGCTGGGTGATCGTCGCGATGACGGTCGTGATCCTCGCGTACGACCAGTTGCTGTTCCGCCCGCTCGTCGCGTGGGCCGACAAGTTCCGGATGGAAAACACCGCATCGGGCGACGCGCCGCAGTCCTGGCTGCTCGACATGATGCGTCGTACGCACCTGATCCACCAGTTGCTCGTGCCGGCCGGCTGGCTGCTGTCGCAGGCGGCGCGGATTCCGTTGCGCCTGCCGTCGTTCAAGGGCACCGGTGCGCGCGGCGCATCGCGCCGCCGGTCGTCGCGGATCGGGGACATCGTCTGGGGCGTGCTGGTCATCCTGTTGACGGTGTATGTGGTGTGGCGCGTCGTTACCTTCGTGTCGACCGGCGTGACGATGGCCGAAGTCGGGCATGTGCTCGTGCTCGGCCTCATCACGCTGCTGCGCGTGCTGCTGCTGATCCTGATCGCATCGGTGATCTGGGTGCCGCTCGGCGTGTGGATCGGGCTGCGTCCGGCGCTGGCCGAGAAGATCCAGCCGCTCGCGCAGTTCCTCGCCGCCTTCCCGGCGAACCTGCTGTTCCCGGTGTTCGTGATCGTGATTGTCCGCTTTCACCTGAACGCGGACATCTGGCTGTCGCCGCTGATCGTGCTCGGTACGCAGTGGTACATCCTGTTCAACGTGATCGCCGGGGCGATGTCCTATCCGAACGACTACAAGGAAGTGACGAAGAACTTCCATATCCGCGGCAAGCAGTGGTGGCGGCAGGCGATCCTGCCGGGCATCTTCCCGTACTACGTGACCGGTGCGATCACTGCATCGGGCGGCGCGTGGAACGCGAGCATCGTGTCCGAGTTCGTGCAGTGGGGCGATACGAAGGTCGTCGCGCACGGCCTCGGCGCATACATCGCGCAAACGACTGCCGCCGGCGATTTCCCGAAGATCATCCTGGGCATCGCCGTGATGTCCCTGTTCGTTACCCTGTTCAACCGTCTGCTGTGGCGTCCGATGTACGCCTATGCGGAAGCCCGGCTCCGTCTCGATTGAGAGTAAGCGCGATGCAAAATCCGAATGTCATGAATGCCCCCGTCCAGACGAACCAGGCGGCCCAGCCGCCGCGTCTTGGCGACGAAATCCTGCGCGTCGAGCATGTCAGCCGCGGTTTCAACAAGTCGCAAGGCGAGCTGCTGGTGCTCGACGATGCGAACCTGTCGCTGCGCGAAGGCGAGATCGTCGGGCTGCTCGGCCGTTCCGGCTCGGGCAAGTCGACGCTGCTGCGGATCATCGCCGGCCTGATCGAGCCGACCGGCGGCGAGGTGTCCTATCTCGGCAAGCCGCTGGACGGTCCGGCCGAAGGTGTTGCGATGGTGTTCCAGACCTTCGCGCTGTTCCCGTGGCTCACCGTGCTGCAGAACGTGGAAGCAGGCCTCGAGGCGCTCGGTGTCGACGCACGCCAGCGGCGCGAGCGTGCGCTGGCCGCGATCGACCTGATCGGTCTCGACGGCTTCGAGAACGCGTATCCGCGCGAGCTGTCGGGCGGCATGCGCCAGCGTGTGGGATTTGCGCGCGCGCTCGTCGTCGATCCGACGATCCTGCTGATGGACGAGCCGTTTTCGGCACTCGACGTGCTGACCGCCGAGACGCTGCGTACCGACCTGCTTGACCTGTGGACGCAGGGCCGGATGCCGATCAAGTCGGTGCTGATCGTCACGCACAACATCGAGGAAGCCGTGTTCATGTGCGACCGGATCCTCGTGCTGTCGTCGAACCCGGGCCGAGTGATTGCCGAGATCAAGGTGCCGTTCAAGCATCCGCGCAATCGACTCGACACCGATTTCCGCAAGCTCGTCGACGACATCTACGCGAAGATGACGGCGCGTGCGACCAACGAGGCGACGAAGAAGGGGCTCGAGCTCGGCAGCTGGCTGCCGCGTGTGTCGACCAACCTGATGTCCGGCCTGATCGAGACGCTCGCGATGGCACCGTACCATGGCCGCGCGGACATGCCGGAAATCGCGCGCACGCTGCATCTGGAAGTCGACGAACTGTTCCCGATCGCGGAAGTGCTGCAGTACCTCGGTTTCGCGGACGTGCGGGAAGGCGACGTGTTCCTCACGCCGCCCGCGCGCGTGTTCGCGGAATTCGGCACGCAGGAGCGCAAGCTGATGTTCGCGGATCACCTGCTGAAGCACGTGCCGCTGGCCGCGCGGATCCGCAAGGTGCTGAACGAACGTCCTGGCCATCGTGCGCCGCGCGTGCGCTTCGAGCAGGAACTGGAGGATTTCCTGTCCGACGAAGCGGCAGAGGAAACGCTCGACGCGGTGATCGACTGGGGCCGTTACGGGGAAGTGTTCTCGTATAACGACAAGACCGAGGTGTTCAGTCTTGAGGATGTCGAGAGCTGATCGTCGAGCACGCATGGCATCCCGTCATACACGACCGTGACGGGATGCCATCATGAGCCGTCTGCCTCTTCCCACTGAGCGAGAAGCTCCGGCGGAATGGCCCTGACGACATCGACGTAGCGCTTTCCGACGAACTGTTCGGCGCGTTTGAGCAGCACCGGGATGGGGCTGCTCGGTTCGTTCGCTTCGAACCACCGGCGTGCCGCGCAGATCAGCTCCAACGCTGCCTGCCGGTCCGTTGGCGCAAGGGGGGCGGGTGCGACAACGGACGTCGGGGTTGGAGAAGCAGTTTCTTCGTCATCCGGACGTGCCGGCGCTGTGGCCGTTTCGTCGAGTGTCGCCAACACCGGCGTATCGCGTTCCTCGTGTTCGACCGTACGCAAAGTGCCGGATTGGCTATCGACCCGCGGTTCGCTTGCTTGAAAGAGCCGGAGCAGGCGGATCAACGGGGAAAAATCCGGCAGATACGTCTCGAGGTGCGTCGTGCACCACGAATCGATAGCGGAGAGGCTCGAGATCGCGTCGTCGAAGGCCTTCATCGTTGACGGCTGCTGCTCCCGCAGGTTCTGCAATTGCAGGGTGACCGAATCGGGCGCGAGCGCATCGACCGGACGCGGATGCGCGAACGCGCGCTCGACGTCACGAACCTGCAGCCGGGTGGCAGTCGATCGTGTCAATACGATTTCCCGCACATCGGCCAGCAACCCTTCCGGATCCGACAGTGCCTGCAGCACATTCATTCGCATTTCCAGCGCTGCATGGCGATCGTTGTCGGCATCGGCCTGCGGATGGACCTGCTCCGGAAACGCCTGCAACCACGCCGCCAGTAACCGCATACCTTCCGATAGGCCTGCCACGCCGCCCAGGCGTGTTCGACAGCGCGTATGCAGCACGGCAACGCGCATGTCCTTCGTGCGTGTCATCAACCGCCGGCAGTCTCGCTCGATCTCGCTCCAGTTGAGCGGTTCGGGCGAACCGACGAATGTGCCGTACTGCACATCCTGTCTGGGTGCGGTGCCGGCAAACAGCACCACGAAATCGTGATCGTATTCGAGATCCGGGCCGCACGGCTCCGTACCGCTCAACGGCGCCAGCCAGTCATCATGCGGCGTATCTGCGACGGGCGCACGGCCAGGCTTGTTCGGGGCGGGGGATGATTTCTTGCTCATGGTCGATGGTCGGAGTCAGGGGCGCGACGATTGAAATGACGTGCATGGCGTTCCGGCTCGAAGCGCATGCCGGTGATCGGCTTGTCGGAGGCGGGGCGACCCAGCCAGCCAGACCAGCCCATGCGCTGCCGGCCGCCCATTACGGCCGGCGGCGCGCTCTCGGGCTTGATGCGAAGCTCCAGTTCCCATTCGAGCTCGTGGCCGACGAATGCCCGAACCCACTCGACGAGTCGCGGCAGGTCTTCGCCTTGTGGCGTGAAGCGCAGATAGGCATCCAGATCGACGGGACCGATCACGATGCGGAACCGGTGCTGACGGTCCGGTGCGACACGCCCGAGCACGGCGCCCCGGCCCATCGTGGCGGCCGCGCCCGGGTACCCGATGCGCCCGCAGTCGGCCGGATCGATTTCGATCCAGTGAAAGACGTTTTCCTCGAGGGTGACCGGAACGCCGAAGTAGTGTTCGAGCGTGGTGCGAAGCCCGTCCGGATTACGCGATTCGCGGACGAGATGGGACGAGGCGGCAAGACGCGCATGCGACGGCAGAGGACGCCGGTCGATTTCGCCGACCGCTTGCCCGGCGAGGCTTGCGATATAGAACGAGAATTGCTCGTCGTGTTTTCGGTCGAGGCCCGCAGCCGCCTGCGCGGAAGCCCACGCTCGATAGAACAGGGTGAAGAACCGATGATGGAAGATGTCGAAGAAGTCGACGGTGGTGGTGTCGCGGCGACTGCTTTCCCGGTCCTTCGCGATCTCGGTAACGTGGATCGGCAATGGACCGTTGGGTCCCAGCATGCCGAGGCCGAACAGCCGCATCTTGAGTCGCCCGGCCGTCTCGTGCGCGCTCGCGATTTCCCTCGGCGGGAAAGCCAGGCTCGGCTGTTGGCCCAGTCTGAACGGTTCGGCCCGTGGCCGGCGTGCGGTGCCGATCGGGTCGACCGTCGGGTTCGCGCCGATCCGCCGTAGCAACGACAGGAATCCGAAGCGCCAGGGTTCGGCCTGCAGGGATTCGAGCAATTCCGGCGACAGCGTGGGGTGTGTGGCGCGCTTCATCACAGTGCTCCGCGCGTGCCCGTGCGCGCCGGCCATCGCGCGATCCGGCCGCGCTGCATCGAGTGCAACTCCGTCTGCGTGAAGCTGTTGATCGAGACATGCCGCGCGAGCCAATGCTCGAGGATCACCCCGAACAGATAGGGACTCACGCCCGAGAAGCCGGTCTCGTCGACCGTCAGCGCACATTCGATGCCGCGGCCGAAGGTCATCGGGCCGGTTCCCGGCAGCTTGCGCGTGATGGGGCGCGTTTTCGCACCCACGAGGCTCTCGACCTGGCGGCCTTGTCCGGAGTCGCCATCCACGAGGTACAGACGTAGCAGGTCGCGCAGGCCTTGACCGCCTTCCCGATGATCGAGTGCTTCGAGCGGCAGATAGTTGAAATTCAGCTGGCGGATCAGGCGCCACGCCATTTCCCGCTCGGCATAAGGCGGCAACGGCGCGCTCGGCGGCCGAATCAGGCCGATGCTGTCGACCGGCGCGGACTGCGCGGTTTCCAGGTCGTGCATGCCGTTGCGCGGCACGAGCGTGGCGAGATCCCGGTTCGTCAACAGCGCCTCGACCGACAGGAAGCGAATGTTTTCGCCGTACGGCGCTTCTGCCTGGTCGACGAGCGAGAGAAACACCTCCGTACCGACGTAAGGCGCGCGCGTACCGTAGCGGCGTGCCGAATCGGACAGCAGGCGCCGCTCGCGCCGCACCGAAAAGTAACGACCGTGATTACCTTCGTCGTTGTTCAGCGTCTGATAGAGCGGCCGAAACTCGAGTTCGGAAGAGGTCGAGGCGACCTGCCCGTAGACGGTGCTGACCGAGAACACCTCGTAGTCGAGTGGTGTGAGTCTCGCCGGCACCAGATGGAATTCGGTGTCGCGCGGCGAGATCTCGACCTGGTCGGTATGTTTGCGGAACAGATTGATGACGGGTGTGCAGAAGAGTGCGAAGCGTGATGCATCGACGAGATTGGCGAGTGGACCGGGCGCCCGGTCGAGCAGCACGACGATCTCGACTTCTCTGCCATTGACCCGCGAAAAGCCCTCGGCAAGGCCATTCAACGCAAAAAACCAGAACCGCGCAGGGCACGCGAAGTATTCATGCAGCAGGTTGTGCCCGTGGAATTTGGCCCAGTTGAGCGGCAACAGGCTTTGATCGATGCCCAATCCTTCGTGTTCGATCGCGTTTTCCATGACGGCCGCGAGCGGGCGGCCCGGCATGCCGAATTCCCCGGGGGCACCGATAACGGAGGCAATTCCGCCCGCATGCAGCAACTCGAACAGGTGCGATGCGACCTGTTCGTCGCCTGCCAGATACACCGGAAGCCGCTCGAGTCCTTTCAGGTCGGCGATCCGCATGTTCCCCGTGGTCGCGAGCTTGATCCGCAGCGCGCCGCGCACTTGCTGATCGGGCGGGCAATAGCGCTCCAGCGCCGGGATGTCTGGTGGAATGCCTGTCAGCCGTGCTTCGGTGATCGTGAGTGGCCACAGCGTGACGTCCTGCCCGCTCGTGAACTGGCACGCCGTGCGCTCTCCATCGGGAACCTTCGCGGTGAACGCGGTCCCGCGCGCAAGGCGATAGCCGTCTGTGAGACTGCCTTCGGACTGTCCGGGATACAGGCGAGCGATCGAGATCGACGGGGTCGGCGCGACGTAGTTCGGATAGATGACCTCGAGCAGCCGTTCCGTGAAGCGCGGAAACTCTGCATCGAGCTTGATTTGCATGCGCGCAGCCATGAAGCTGAACGATTCGATCAGGCGCTCGACATAAGGGTCCGCCACTTCGCCGGCCTGCATGCCTAGTCGGCGCGCGATCTTCGGATGTGCATGCGCGAACTCGGCGGCGAGTTCACGCATGTAAATGAGTTCCTGGCTGTAATAGTCGAGCAGTCGCGGGTCCATCGGAGAGGCCTCGTTGTGGTCGTTGTGTGCGCCGCGCTCAGCCGGCGCGCATGCCCGTGATCCGGATTTCGCTCGTTTCGAGATCCAGCGAGCTTTGCACCATGAACTCGAGCGGATACGGATCCATGTGAATCAGGCCGCGCACTTCGAAGGCGAGCACATTGTGATGTTCGCCCGCGGAATTGGCATCGGCGTTGGTACGGGGCGCTACCACCAGCGAATTCGGAATCAGGCGCGGCTCGAAATCGCCGATGGCCCGGCTGATCATCTTTTCGACGTCGTTCCACTGACGCGATGCGATAAAGGTGCCGGCGAGCGGCGGTACGCCGAAATTCACGGTCGATGCGGCCGCTTGCGGATGGCGGTTGCGATCGATCCGGTCTTCGATACTCGTCGTGTTGAGCAGATAGGCGAGATCGCGCTGCACGATGTCGCGCATCTGTTTGCGCGTGACCGTGTATTCCTCCGGGGCCTCGGTCTGCCGATGCGGTGCATCGTCGCGCAGGCGATCGAGCAGGGTCGGCATCAGATGCGAGCTGGCTCGCCGCGGCGTACGTGTGGTCGGCGCGTCGGCACCCGGCTGGTGTTTCCTGCGCTCAGTCATGGGCTTGATCCGCATCGATCGCAGCACGCGTAGCGCGCGAGCCGAACTCGGCGTGAGCCAGTTCGAACAGGCTGAAGTCGCCCAGGTCCGTTGCCCAGGTTTTCTGCCCGAGCGCGACGACACCCGTACGGCCGATGTCGCGCCAGAAGGTTTCGCGTCCAAGGCGCACGGCGTCGCTGCCGGTTTCCGAACCCGGATAGCGGGCCGGCATGAAGCCGTGGATGAGGCTGCCGTCGATGAGGGTGAGTGTGCAGGGCGCCCATACCAGATCGATCGGTTGCGCCGGCTGCAACACGCGCCATTCCGCCAGGTCGGCGAACGGCACCCAGCGATAGTGTCCGGCCGTGATGACTTCGCAGACCGGGCCGAAACGGGCATCGCTGTCCGCGATCCATGCGGCATGGCCCTGTGATGGTGCGACGAGCGGAATGTCCGACGCAGCCTGGAATGCCGCATCGCGGAGCGTATCGGCCTGTTCGACCTGCCCGTCGGCCGCGTGGCGGATCGCGTCCAGCAGTGCATCGATCCAGGGCGGTGATGCAAGGACGACACCCGGGCGTTCCCGGCCCTCGACCACCTTTGCCCGCCACCGTTCGGCACGGATCAGGTCGCGATACATCTGCGCGGTTCGAGCCTGACCCGGTTCGAGCTTTGCCCAAACCTGCAGTTGCTGGATCGCGCGTGACCACTCGCCGACGATGCACAGCAGCTGGAACAGCGCCCAGCGATGGGAGGCAGTCGTCGGTTGCGAGCGGATGCGTGCTTCGATACGTGCGATCTGGTCGACGAGCGGGAGGCCGTCCGCACGCTGCGCGGAGAGCGTATCGGTGGTGGTGAGGGTGGTCATGGTTGATCCTTGCGCAACGGCGCGGTCAGCGGACTGTCCACGGACAATGCATGGTGCTCGCGGCGGGTAAGCGGCGGAGGCGGTGCGGGGGCGCGGCGTGCGAACTCGGCATGAAATTCGGGTGGCGCGAACAGTCGCAGGATCTCCGGAATGGATTCGCCATCGGTCACCGGTTCCATGTGCTCGTCCAGATGACCGAAGGCATCCTCGATCGTGCGATTGCCGGACAGGAGCGTCTCGATCGAATCCGAGCGCCCGGAGTTTTCGTAGGCATGCACGTCGTGCGGGTGATCCGGCGAGATCTCGTGCGGGAGCGTGTCGTCTATCGACGGGGCCCATGCTGACGCGATCGGCGCGCCGGGGTCGGTCAGGGCGCGCCAGTACTGCGCATGAAGCGTATCGATCAACGCGTCGGTGTGGTCGGCGTCGATGCCGGCCGTGTCCGTTGTGGCATGCGGATAGGCTGCAGCACCGTCCCGGGTGCCGATTCCGAGGAGGCCGAGCATGTCGTCGTCGATGCGAGCGGGACTGAACGCGTCGTCCAGCGGCAACGTGTCGGCAACGGGCTGCGAGCGTGCGTCCTCCAGTGCGGGCGCGATGAGCGAGGTGTTCGACTGACGAGGCCAGGGCAGGCGAAGAGGGCGCATGAGCAGGTTCGATAGAGAAAGATCCGAAAATGACATGCGAGTATCGATGAATCTTTCATCTCAAAAAAGAGCTCGGACAATAAATGTATGGAAATGAGTTGATAATTGATTGTCAAAAATTGCAACGGTTAAATGGAAATCTGATTTCAATCAAAAAGATGGGGTCGTTTGTTTGCAATGTTGGTCGTTGAATTCCGGCATTTATCTCGAAATAACAATGGCTTGCGAGTGGCGTATTTGATGGATTGCTCGCGGTTTTTATGTGGATGATCGGGCGCGAATACGTGATTTAAGATCGGGTTGGGAATAAGAATCGTCCTAATTTATTATTTGATATCGCCGCGAAAATTAATGCGTTGACGTAATTGTTGTTTCGTGTCGATAATGCGGCTCCTGATTCGAGTGGCCGTCTTTTTCGAACCGGAGAGAGAAGTGTGTTTCGAGTGCTCAACGTCTCGTCTGGCATGGAATCCATCAAGGACTCCTGATTGCGTCGACGGATTCGTTCGCGACACGCTAACGAACAAAATAAGACCACCATGAACATTTCACGCCAGACCTTGTTCGGCAAGCTCGGGGTCGAGCTTTACCGAGGAATCGAGTCGGCAACGAGTTTCTGCAAACTGCGCGGAAACCCGTTTGTCGAACTCGTCCATTGGCTGCACCAACTGCTTCAGCAGCGGGATGGCGACCTGCAGCGGATCGTGCGCCATGCGGATATCAATCGCGACGCGCTCGAGCGCGATCTTGCGCGGGCGCTGGCTGCCTTGCCGGCCGGTGCGAGTTCGATCAGCGATTTTTCCTGGCATATCGAAGCGGCCATCGAACGCGGCTGGGTGCTGGCGACCCTCGGTCATGGCGATTGTCGCGTGCGCGGTGCATGGCTGGTTGCGGCGCTCGTGTCGACCCCCGAACTGCGGCGCGTACTTCTCGCCATTTCCCCGGAATTCGGCAAGATTTCAGTGGAAGATCTTGGCGATGTGCTTCCCGCCTGGATCGACGGGTCGCCGGAAGCTGCCGACGGGCCGTACGATCGCAGTGAGCTTGCGCCGGTCCTGCCGGGTGAGGCCTCGGGCGCGGTGTCCGGCGCGTCGAAGGGCAACTCGCTCGAGCAGTATTGCCTGGATCTCACTGCGCGGGCCCGCGCCGGCGAAATCGATCCAGTCGTCGGCCGCGAGCTTGAAATCCGCACCATGATCGACGTGCTGCTGCGTCGGCGACAGAACAACCCGCTGGTCACCGGCGAGGCCGGCGTCGGCAAGACGGCCGTGGTGGAGGGGCTGGCGCGTGCGATTGCATCGGGCAACGTCCCGCCAAATCTCGCGGACGTGCGATTGCTGAGCCTCGATGTCGGCGCGCTTCTCGCAGGGGCGAGCATGAAGGGGGAGTTCGAGGCTCGCCTGAAGGGCGTGCTCGAGGCGGCGACAAGATCGGCGGCACCCGTCATTCTGTTCGTCGACGAAATCCATACGCTGATCGGCGCGGGCGGGCAGGCCGGCACAGGCGATGCCGCCAACCTCCTGAAGCCGGCCCTTGCGCGTGGCACGATCCGCGCGATCGGTGCGACGACCTGGGCCGAATACAAGCGGCATATCGAGAAGGATCCGGCGCTGACCCGGCGCTTTCAGGTGTTGCAGGTCGCGGAGCCGTCCGAGGCGGCCGCGACCGACATGGTGCGCGGGCTTGTGCCGACGTTCTCGTCGCATCACGGCGTCGTCGTGCGGGACGAAGCGATCCGTGCCGCAGTGACGCTGTCGCATCGCTATATTCCGTCCCGCCAGTTGCCCGACAAGGCGATCAGCCTGCTCGACACCGCGTGTGCGCGCGTCGCGCTGTCGCAGCACGCGACGCCGCGCGAGCTCGACGATGTGCGGCAGCGCCTGGCGGCCGCGCGTGCCGAAGAGGCGCTGCTGGTGCAGGAGGCCCGTATCGGTCTCGACGCGGACAAGGCGTTGAATCGCGTGCGTACGCGTATCGACATGCTGGCGACGGAGGAAGCGGCGATCGCGGATCGCTGGCACGAGCAGGTGTCAGCCGCCCAGGCGTTGCTCGCCGGAAGAGAAGCCGCGATTGCGGACGCAGAGGGTTCGCCGGTATCGGTTGATCAACTGCGTGAGCTTGAACGTACGCTGGCTACGCTGCAGGGCGATGTGCCGCTCGTTTTCCCCGAGGTCGACGAATCCATCGTCGCCGAAATCGTCTCGGACTGGACCGGTATCCCGGTCGGCCGCATGGTCACCGACGAGATCGCAGCCGTTCGTCGCTTGCCGGAAACGCTGGGCACCCGCGTGATCGGGCAACGCGACGCGCTGCACCTGATCGGCGAACGCGTGCAGACTGCGCGCTCGGGCCTGACCGATCCGAAGAAGCCGCTGGGTGTGTTCCTGCTTGCCGGCCCGTCCGGCGTCGGCAAGACCGAGACCGCGCTGGCGCTTGCAGAGGCGCTATACGGAGGTGAGCAGAACCTGATCACGATCAACATGAGCGAGTATCAGGAAGCGCACACCGTGTCGGGCCTGAAAGGTGCGCCGCCCGGCTATGTCGGCTACGGCGAGGGCGGTGTGCTGACCGAGGCGGTGCGTCGTCGTCCCTACGCGGTCGTGTTGCTCGACGAGATCGAGAAGGCGCATCGCGACGTGCACGAAATGTTCTTCCAGGTGTTCGACAAGGGATACATGGAGGACGGCGACGGTCGCCATATCGATTTCCGCAATACCACCATCCTGCTGACGAGCAACGTCGGCGCCGACCTGAGCGCGAGCCTCTGCGCGGATCCGGCACTGTCGCCCGATCTCGACGGCCTGCGGGCTGCGCTTGCCCCGGAATTGCTGAAGGCATTTCCGGCGGCGTTCATGGGGCGTGTGACGGTCGTGCCGTACCGGCCGCTTGCCGACAACGCCCTTGCCAGCATCGTTTGCCTGCATCTGGATCGCGTCGTGAAACGCATGGCGGACAGTCATGACATCGCGCTTGCCTACGACGACACGGTCGTGAATTACGTCGTCGGCCGTTGCCTGGTTCAGGAGACCGGTGCGCGCGTGCTCATCGGCTTCATCGAGCAACACGTGCTGCCGCGTCTTTCCGCGCTCTGGCTCGATGCGTTCGCATCGCGCGTGCCACTCACACGCATCGCGATCGGCGTGGCCGATGCCTCCGCATCGCCTGCCCAGGCGCTGACGTTCGAGGCGACTCCTTCTCATCTTGTCGAGCCGTGCCGTTGAGCTCGACATCCGTCAACCACTGTCAGGAGACTTTCATGTCCGCTAGCAGTTCGCAGAAGTTCATCGCGCGCAATCGTGCGCCGCGCGTGCAGATCGAATACGACGTCGAAGTGTATGGCTCGGAGAAGAAAATCGAGCTTCCGTTCGTGATGGGCGTGCTCGCCGATCTGTCCGGCAAGCACCCGGTCGAACCGCTGCCTGCGGTGTCGGATCGCCAGTTCCTGGAAATCGATATCGACAACTTCGACGAGCGCATGAAGGCGATCCGGCCGCGCGTTGCGTTTGCCGTGCCGAATACGCTGACGGGCGACGGCCAGATGATGGTCGACATGACCTTCGAAAGCATGGAGGACTTCTCGCCGGCCGCGATCGCCGACAAAGTGGAGCCGCTGCGCCGCTTGCTTCAGGCGCGTACGCAACTGGCGAACCTGCAGACGTACATGGACGGCAAGTCGGGGGCGGAGGCGCTCGTCACCCAGTTGCTGCAGGACCCGGCCCTGCTGAAGTCGCTGGCCGCGGCGCCGCGGCCCGAGCGGCACGAAGAACGCGCGGCCGATTCGAGCGACGCGAGCTGACCGACAAACCGATCGAGGATGACCATCATGGCAAAACAGCAAGCACAGGCCGTCGAGATCCAGGCGACCACCCAGTCCGACTTTACGCAGCTGCTGGAGCGGGAGTTCCGGCCGAAAACGGACCAGGCCCGCGAGGCGGTCGAACACGCGGTGCAGACGCTCGCGGAGCAGGCGCTTACGCAATCGATCACGATCAGCGACGACGCCTACAAGAGCATCGCGGCCATCATCGCGCAGATCGATCACAAGCTTTCCGAGCAGATCAACCTGATCCTGCATCACGATGACTACCAGGCGCTTGAATCCGCGTGGCGCGGCTTGAACCACCTCGTGTCGAACACCGAGACGGACGAACACCTGAAGATCCGCGTGATGGACGTCTCGAAGACCGAGCTGCATCGTTCGATGCGTCGCTACAAGGGGCTGGCGTGGGACCAGAGCCCACTCTTCAAGCAGATCTACGAGCAGGAGTATGGCCAGCTGGGTGGTGAGCCATACGGCTGCATCGTGGCCGACTATTACTTCGACCATACGCCGCCGGACGTCGACCTGCTGGGCTCGATCGCGAAGGTGGCGGCGGCTTCGCACACGCCGTTCGTGACCGGTGCGGCCCCGTCGGTGCTACAGATGGAGTCCTGGCAGGAATTGGCCAACCCGCGCGACCTGACGAAGATCTTCACGCAGAACCTCGAATACACCGCGTGGAATTCGCTGCGCAATACCGAGGATGCGCGCTACGTCGGTCTCGCGATGCCGCGCTTCCTGGCGCGCCTGCCGTATGGTGCGAAGACCAATCCGGTTGACCAGTTCGATTTCGAAGAAGACACGAACGGCTCGAACCACAGCCGCTACGGCTGGGCCAACGCGGCCTACGCGATGGGCGTCAACATCAACCGCTCGTTCAAGCAGTACGGCTGGTGCTCGCTGATCCGCGGCGTCGAATCCGGCGGTACGGTCGAAAATCTACCGTGCCATACGTTCCCGACGGACGACGGCGGGATCGACATGAAGTGCCCGACCGAGATCGCGATTTCGGATCGTCGCGAGGCCGAGCTGTCGAAGAACGGCTTCATCCCGCTCGTGCATCGCAAGAACACCGATCACGCGACCTTCATCGGTGCCCAGTCGCTGCAGAAGCCGGCCGAGTATCACGACGCCGACGCAACCGCCAACGCGAACCTGTCGGCGCGCCTGCCGTACCTGTTCGCCTGCTCTCGCTTCGCGCATTACCTGAAGTGCATCGTGCGCGACAAGATCGGCGCGTTCAAGGAGCGCGAGGACATGCAGCGCTGGCTCAACGAATGGATCATGCATTACGTCGATGCCGATCCCGCGAACTCGTCGCAGGACACGAAGGCGCGCCGGCCGCTCGCGGCGGCGGAAGTGCTTGTCGAGGAAGTGGAGGGCAGTCCCGGCTACTACCAGGCGAAGTTCTTCCTGCGCCCGCACTTCCAGCTCGAAGGGCTGACCGTTTCGCTGCGGCTCGTGACGAAGCTGCCGTCGATCAAGGAAGCCGCTTAATCACCCGGTAGGGCCCGCAGGGCCGGACATCGGTTCGCTTGGGCAACCGACGATCGGCCAGTTTCCAATCGTTAAATAAAAGGAGTACTACACATGGCGCAGGACATTTTTCTGAAAATCGACGGCATCAACGGCGAATCGCTCGATGACAAGCACAAGGACGAAATCGAGATCCTGAACTGGGAGTGGGAAATCCAGCAGGAATCGTCGATGCATTCGGGTAGCGGCGGCGGTGCCGGGAAGGCAACCGTCAAGGATCTCACGTTCGAACACAACATCGATCGTGCAAGCCCGAACCTGATGAAGTACGCGCTGACGGGCAAGCACATCGACCAGGCCGTGCTGGTGATGCGCAAAGCGGGCGGCAACCCGCTCGAATACCTGAAGCTCACGATGAGCGACGTGCTCGTCACGCGCGTGAGGCCGTCCGGCAGCAAGGCCGGCGAAGAGAAGAGCCGCGAGACGGTGTCGCTGTCGTTCTCGAAGGTCAAGCAGGAATATGTCGTGCAGAACGCGCAGGGCGGCAGCGGCGGCGCCGTCACGGCGAGCTTCGACATCAAGGGCAACAAGGAAGCGTAAGCGCGGGACGCTGCGCGCGGCGGAGCGTTCGTGCCCTCCGCGCGCGGCGCATTTCGCGTTTCATCGAGGTGAATTCTCCATGCGTTCGATTCTGACTGCCGCGTTGCTCGCCGGTGTCGTGCTGCTCTCGGCCTGCGCGAGCGGCGAACCGAAGCCGAAGGAGCCGGTTCGGCTCGAACTGGCCGTCAAGGCGGCATCCGACGTCAATCCGGACGATCGCGGCCGGGCGGCGCCGATCGTCGTACGCATCTATGAGCTGAAGAACGACAACGCATTCGTGGCGGCGGATTTCTTCACGCTGGAGAAGCAGGAGAAGACGGTGCTGGCCGATGACGTCGTCAAGCGCGACGAGTTCCAGTTGCGGCCCGGCGAGCAACGGAAAGTCGTCCGGCGACCCGATCCGGAAACGACTGCCATCGGCGTGATCGCGGCCTACCGCGACTTGCCGAACGCGGTGTGGCGGTCGGTCTACACGATGCCGGCCGCGCCCGACAAGGCGTGGTACCGCTTTACACCGAAGCTGAAACTGACTGTCGATCTCGAGGCCAAGGCCGTCAGGATCGACGACGCGAAAAAGAAATGAAACACGTCGCGCAACACAACGGACGATACGTATGAGCTGGTACGCCAAGGTCGCCTGGCAGGAGGGGTTGTTTTTCAGACCGCAACTGTTCCAGCAACAGGAACGCTACTTCGAGAAGTACGCACACATGCGTGCGGCGCCGCTGTCGCCGTTTTTCTTCGGCTTCGCGCATTACGGGCTCGATCTGGAGTCGCTCGCGCTCGGGAAAGTGATCGTCAAGTCGGCCACCGGCGTGTTCGCCGACGGCACGCCGTTCGACGCGCCGGGCAATACGCCGCTGCCGCCACCGTTGACGATCCGTCAGGAACACCTCGACCAGGTGATCTATCTGGCGGTGCCGGTGCGCTTGCCGAACTGCGAGGAAACCACGTTCGCCAACACGGCGGATTCGATGGCGCGCTATCAGGTGTTCGACACCGAATTGCGCGATTCGAATTCAGTCGGACTGGCGCCTGAATCCGTGCAACTGTCGAACCTGCGGCTGCGCCTTGTGCCTGAGAAGGAGCTGGGCGATGCATGGATCGGCCTTGCGCTGACGTGTGTGAAGACCATCCGTGCGGACGGCAGCATCGAACTGGACGACACGATCGTGCCGCCCGTGTCCGGCTATGGCGCGAGCGATCTGCTGACGAGCTGGGTCACGAAGATCCACGATCTCGCTCACCTGCGCGCGAATGCGTTGTCGCAACGGCTGGCGGGTACCGACGATACAACCGCGAGCGCGGCGACGGTCACGGACTACCTGCTGTTGCAGATCCTGAACCGGTACGAGCCGTTGCTGCAGCACATGCTGCGCGTGCCGAACACGTCGCCTGCAGACGTGTACACGCTGCTGATCGCAATGGCGGGCGAGCTGTCGACGCATTTGCGGACGAATACGCGTCGCCCGCTCGATACGCATCCGCCATATCAGCATACGACGCCGCATCTGTGCTTGAAGCCGGTGGTAGACGACACGCATCGGCTGCTCAATGCCGTATTGGTGCGGAGCGCGCAGAGCATCGTGCTCGAGGATCAGGGGCATGGCATGCGCAACGCAGTGGTCGATCCGGTGGATATGCAGGGCTTTGCTTCGCTGGTACTGGCCGTGCATGCGGCGATGCCGCCCGATGCGCTGCGTCAGCAGTTTCTCGCGCAGGCGAAGGCGGGGCCGTCGGAGAAGCTGCCGAGCCTGGTGCGCAGTCATCTGCCGGGCATTGGTATGCAGCTCCTGCCGGTGCCGCCGCGGCAGATTCCGTTCAACGCCGGATATATCTATTACGAGCTGATGCAGGGCGGGGCGTTGTGGGAGGAGGTGGTGCGGCATGGCGGCATCGCATTGCATGTGGCGGGAGAGTTCCCGTCGTTGAGGCTTGAGTTGTGGGGTGTGCGCTGAACAGTTCGGCAATTATGAAGGAATTAAAGAGCGAAGTTCATAAAATATGAAGTTTTGTTAATTTAAATTTTGAAAATGAAAAAATCAAATGAAGAGAAGATGTCGGAAATATTTTATGGTCTCGTTGCCGTCATTGGCGTATTGATTGTGGTGGCAGTTATTCTGATCGTCAGTTTTTTAAGTGAGCCGCATTCATTTGTTAACGGTTGGAAATAAGGGCTATAGACGCCACAGGTGTAACACAAAACGGATGCTCAGTGATTCGATCGATTCAAGGAGATGTCGGGATGGCATTGTTTGACGCACCACGGACGCTGTCGGTTTCCGGCGCGACCCTGCCGATGTGCGGTGGTCAGTCGATCCTGACGCCGGTGAAGCTCGCTGGCGGCGAAACAATTGGCGAATTGTTCGAGTACGTGTTGGAACTGAAAACGCCGGATGCGCTCGGGTTTTCGCAGAGCATCGCTGCGAACGTCGATCTGGATGCATTGGTCGGCACAGAAGTGACCGTATCGATCCAGCTCGAAGGAAAGGGGCGTTTCATTCCAGGTCTAGCCGGCGCCGCCGGAATGGCGAACGTCGGTGCTGGCATGCGCGAGATCACCGGTATTGTCAGCCAAGCGACGATTGTGCGTGAAGACGGGCGGTCGATTGTCTATGAGCTCACACTCCGACCGTGGCTGTGGCACGCGACGAAGAACTGCGATTGCCGCATCTTTCAGGATATGTCCGTTGTAGAGATCACCGATGCGGTGCTCTCGGTCTACCCGTTTCCGGTCGAAAAACGAATCACGACTCCGCGGCCGAGCAAGGTATGGCCGAAACGGGATATCCAACGCCAGCACCTCGAAAGCGACTGGACATTCCTGCAGCGCTTGTGGGAAGAGTGGGGCATCTATTATTTTTTCGAGCACGACGAGGGCAAACATCGTCTCGTGCTTTGTGACTCGATGGGGGCACTCAAACCGCTGAGTGATGCTTACACCGCGCTGCGCTATGAACCGCCGACCAGTCGGCGGATCGACGAGGAACACATTCACGAGTTATCGGTTTCGCACGCGTTGACCACAGGCGCAGTGACGAGTGTCGACTATGACTACACGTTGCCGCGCGCGAACCTCAAAGTGATGCGCGAAGACCCTCGCGACACCGGGCTCGCCCATCAGGAACAGTACTCGTGGGGGGATTACGCGCAGCCTCAAGCTGGCGCGGCCGGTCTCTCAGGCGACCACAACGAGCCTCGCACGGAGGCGGAGTATCTGACGCTGGTGCAGATGCAGGCGTGGCGTTGCCAAGGCTTGAGGGCTCACGGCAAAGGCAACCTACGCGGCCTCGTCACAGGTCAGACGTTCGTGTTGTTGCACTACCCGCAGGACGCGGCCAACCGAGAGTATGCAGTCGTCGGTTGCATGCTGACGATTGAGGATATCGGCGAATCGTCAGGTTCCGGTCAGCGTTACCGCTGCGAAGCGGATTTCACGTTGCAGTCGACCAACGAGCCATTCCGGCTATTGCGAACTATCGCGAAGCCGCGCATGACCGGCGTCGAATACGCCGTTGTGACGTGTCCCGAGAACCAGGAAATCTGGACCGATGCCTATGGTCGGGTGAAGCTGCAGTTTCTGTGGGATCGGCTCGGCAATAACGACGAGCGTTCAAGTTGCTGGGTGCGCGTGGCCGGTGCGTGGCGCGGTGATCAGTTCGGTGGAGTCTTTCTGCCGCGTCGGGGGCATGAGGTCGAAGTCGCTTTCGTCAACGGCGATCCGGATTTGCCGATCATCGTGGGTAGTGCGACCAACGCGTTCAACATGCCGCCCTTCGCGCTGCCGGAGAATCAGACGCTGGCCGGCTATCGCAGCCGGGAGGTCGGCGGTCGTCGGGCGAACACGCTCGCCTTCGACGATACGAACGGAAGAATTCAGGCGCACCTGTCGAGCGATGAAGGTGCTTCGCAGTTGAATCTGGGTTACATCACGCGTATTGCGGGCAACGCAGGGCGGCAGGATGAGCGTGGTCGTGGGGCCGAACTGCGCACGGATGGTCATGGCGTATTTCGTGCCGGGCAGGGGATGCTGCTCACGACCGAAGTTCGGCAAAACGCGCAGGCTCATGTGACCGACATGGGTGAAACGACGGCTCGACTCGAAGAGGCCGAGCGTTGGCAGACGATGATCGCGGAACTGGCGCAGCAGGCGACGGCTCAAGAGGCGAACGGGCATCAGGAGGAAGTCGCCAGAACGCTCGCCAAACAGAACGCTGCGATAGGCGGATCGCAAGGCGCCGCCGCCGATGGTTTTTCTGAATTCGGTGCGCCGCACGTCGTCATCGCCGGTGCTGCCGGTATCCAGACCACGACGCCGGCGACAACGCATATCGCAAGCGGTCAGCACGTCGCGCTGACAAGCGGGGAGCATATCGCGGCATCGGCGAACGGCAGTGTCCTCATCAGTGCACGGGATACTTTGCGCCAGTTTGCGGCGAGTGGGGGTATGAAGTCCGTCGCGGCAGACGGCGACATCGACTTTCACGCGCTTAAGAAGGCGATCAATCTGCTCGCCCTGCTTGAAGTCAACGTGACCAGCGACACGATTCATATCAGCGCGCAGAAGAAACTGGTGTTGAACGGGGGCGGCAGCTATATCGAGCTTGAACAAGGCAGTATCAAGAGCGGGACGAGCGGCGTCTGGCTTGCCCATGCAGCCAATCACTATTTCCCGCAGCCAGACGAAGTGCCTGTCGAGCTCCACGTTCCCAAGGTGTGTATCGAGTGCCTGCTGAAAGCCGCGAAGAATGGCGCATCCGCTGTTCCTCGGCTCTGAGGTTTGCATCATGACGATAGTAGACGACAACGCAAAACTTTACGGTCTGGTTGACGGTGCTCAGTATCCAGATTCGATTGCTACATGGGTGCTCGAATTCTCGCCAGAGGTGCGATCGTTGTTCGAGGGGCTTCCGGAGGAAGAGGCCGGAAATTCCGCGCCGATCCTCTTCGAGATCGACGATGCAAAGAGCGAATGGGTTCGCCACATCGATGAGCTGGACCGGTATCGACCATGCTTCACCGTGGTGCGCAGCGCATTGAGTATTGATGAGCTCACGCTGCACCTGCAGCGCTTTCTCTTTGTCGACATCGGTGAAGGGATGCAGGCACTGCTCCGCTGGTTCGACCCGCGTTCGCTTCCGTCGATTCTGGAAGTCTGGGGGAAAGCGGCACAGGCAGAACTAACTCGCCCGTTGACGATGTGGATGTACCGGGGAGGCCGCTCGGAGTGGCAACACGTTGGAATCGACGCACGCGCGTCGGCAGCAGACGCGGGAGAGTTTCCTCGGTTCCTTAGTCAACGGCAGCTCGATGATTTGGAACGGCACGATGAACCGCATGCGCTCATGAGCGAGTTGAGCGACCTTGGTTTGATCGACACGAGCCAGTCGTACGCAACCAGATACCAGAATTTTCTTCGACGCTACAACCGTGCGGGTGAATGGGCGCTGACTTCACGCGCGGACCGTCACGCGTTCTGTATGGGCTCGTACCAATACGGCGAATCCTTCGACCGACACGATGAAATTCGAGCGGCGATTCGATCGAGTGTCGCCAGCAGGGCTCCGTTGGTGCAATCGTTCGACATGGTTCCGGCCTATGTCTGGCGGGAGTTGATGTGTAGCCACGAGAAGAAGGCGAAGGCACTCCAAGAACAGGAGGTTGGGAAATGATCGAGTCTATCTGGAAGCGTTTCGCCGTGGTATTCGTCGTTGGGTTGCTGTTGACACTGGCGGGTTGCTCCGATGCGGACGAGAGCAATCCGTCAAACGTAAGCGGCTACAACTACACCGACTATTACATTGATCAATTCAGCATTAGAAATGAGGGGCAAAGGCTTTCTGCCGGTGGGTCGAACATGTTGCCGAAGGAGGCAGGGCAGGTGCGTTCAGAAAGTGGCGGCATGTGTTGTATCAGTATTCCTTCCAAATGGCGTCCTGACATGAAGCTCGTAGTCAAGTGGCGACGGGACACGCGTCCCTACGACGACGATCGAAGCGGTGATCAGTGGCTTACTGCTACGACAGGAGTTCCGCCATACGGGCCACGGACCTATGGCTTCTGGGTGCATTTCCTGCCAGGTGACCGTATTCGCGTTGAAATTCAGGATAAGCCATCAATGCCAGTTAAGCCAGCTGAGAAGGACCCCTACATTGTGCAAGGCATGCTGGATCCGGAATTTAACAAGTAGTAAGGAGAAGAGGCAATGAGCGAAATCCGTTGGCCCGAAGCATTCAACGAGCAGGGGTGTTTGTCCGAGGGCGCGACTGCCCGTGCAATGGGCAAGAGTGCATTGGCCGAGGGTGCGTCGAGCTGCCCGCAGACATTACATGTCAATTTGTTCTTCGATGGCACGAATAATAATATGGAAGAGGATGCTAAGAGCGTTGAAAAGCCAACGCATAGCAACGTTGCCAGATTATATCGTGCGTGCCATCAGAATAAATCAATAGGAATTTTTGCTGAATACATTCCCGGCGTCGGCACGCCATTTCAAGAAATTGGTGAGAAGGAATTCACGGCGAAGGGTAAGGCATTCGCCGCTGGTTTCGGCATGCGCGTGGCGTGGGGATACACCCGCTTGTTGAACGCGCTGCATCAAGCAATGACAGGTAGCGCGCTGATGGATAACTCGGAAGCACGGGAGGTGTGCTCGCTGATCGACGATGAAGTCATTGCGACCAACGGAACTGTAGTTTCAGCCGTCACGAACATAGCTAAGACCAGCCGAGTTGCAGGAGCAGCGGCAAGTAGTCCTATGTTTTACTACGGATACAAGGTTCGATCGAAGCTTGAGCGATTACATGGGGAGCTGTCGGCGCTTCAAAGGAAGCACAGCAGCCCGGGCGGGCAGCTCAACCGGTCGATCAAGAAGGTGTGGGTTAACGTTTTCGGCTTTTCTCGAGGTGCCGCAGGCGCGCGGGTGTTCGTGAATCGTCTCATTAACACATGGGCGCCAGGTGGAAAGATCGCTGGTGCGATTCCGTACGAAGTCAATTTCCTGGGGATCTTCGACACTGTCGCATCGGTTGGCATACCCGATACCGCTACGGCGGCGATCAATCGGGTGGAACTCGATGGGCATTGGGCATGGACGTCAAGGGGGGCGCTCAACGTTCCCATATCGGTCAAGAAATGTGTGCACTTCTTCTCGATCCACGAACAGAGGATGAGCTTTCCGCTCGATTCCATTCGGGAGCGGCAGATATATCCAATAGGCGAACCCCGTAGGATCGAGATTGCTTACCCCGGGGTGCATTCTGACGTCGGCGGTGGTTATCCCGTTGGTGACCAGGGTAAATCGAGAGCGGGAGAGGGTAGTAAGCTCAGCCAGATTGCCTTGCACAATATGTACATTGAGGCGCTGAAGGCTGGGGTGCCACTGTTGACAGGAAATGATAAAAATCCGCTTCCGAAGGTTGTAGGGCAAGATTTTCGGATTTCTTCAGCAGTCGTCCACGCCTTTAACGACTGGTTGTCGACTGTCAATCAGAAGCCGCTCGACAGCGTTGAAACGGCGTTGCGTATTGGCATGGGGCAATCTCTCGCGTGGCGGACGCTGCGAGCGGATGTAGGCAATTCTCAGACATACATTACGTCTCAGGAGTTCTTCCGCCGCGCGCGGGAGGATCAGGTCACCCCGTACGGACTGGAAAAGCGCCTCGAGCAAAAGGGATCATCAGCCCGGCTTGACGGCCTGAAGCGTGAAAAGCGCGAGCTCGAAATTCGAAAGAATACCCTCGAGGCCGCAGCGCTTGGAACGATCAGAAACCCGCTTGAGTCGAATGCGTTTAAAAAGCGAGCCGAGCAACTTGCCGAGCAAATCAAGAAGAAGGATAAGGAGATACTTGAGGCTGCGGCGGATAACGGAAAGGAAAGTCGGCCTGGAGAGGGGGCGACGGACATCACAACCAATGACAAGACCGACCTTCTCGAGGCGGCCGAGGAATTTCGGCTCGTTCTAGCATATTTGCGCCCCGATCAGCGAACGCGCTTGCAGGTGTACTGGTCGCAGGCGCCGGCGAAAGCAGTCAAGATGGGGAGCGGGCTCTTCTCGGCAGAGATTTTCATATCACAGAACCCCAACGCCTACTATTTGACCGTCGATCGAAAGGACGCGGGTTCTCACCGACGACAAGGTTCGAACACCGTTTGGTTGGGCGATCGCGATCTCGCCATCCAACTCCTCGGCGCTGTCGCTGCCTACCAGCCGGTCTTGGACTTCGTGCTAGCTCCGGAAACGCAGATGTTGCCGTTTCTACTTGAGCACACCTCCGACGAGGCAGTGCGGAAGCTCTCGCCAGCCGTCGTGCGCCTAATGGACGATTACGTACACGACAGCCGCGCCTGGTTTCGCGTTCCGTATTTTCACGAATATTCACCAGGCGGCTATGGATGGGCGCGCACGTTCTTTGTCGGCAATGACAGGCGTGTCCGTAACCTCGGTCTTACGGATCAAGCGACAGCCGTTGCTGCATCACGAGAGCAGAAAGCGGCGGTGGATCGCGGCAAGTTCGTCGTCGAGCGGTCGAGGACGTTGCCGCCCCCGGTGAAATTCGACTTCAGCAATCTTCCGCGCCAATGAGCGCGCCCTCCTACGAATAGCACCATGTCAATCAGCATCGCAGTCGTCGGGGACGCAACCGACCATGGCGGCCGGATCATTACCGGCTCGGATACGCACAAGATCGGCGGCAAGAAAATAGCCCGTCTGCACGATCTGGTCGACTGTCCGGAAACCTATCCGGACGGGCGTCCGCACGGCATCAACAAGATTATCGAAGCCCATCCGACGCTCAGCGTCGGCGGGCGTTACGTGGCATTGCACGGGCATCGCACCGAGTGCGGCTGCCGACTGATTGCGACTTCGACGGCCAAGGTGGGGCGCTAGCCATGTCGACACCAAGGAAATCCAGTACGCCGTTTGGCGTCGAGCACACTCCCGCGAATGACGAGGAAGCATTGGAGAAAGCGCTGAACCGGGAGGGCGATACACCTGTCAGTCAGGATATTGCACCTCCCGAAGCTTTCGAGCAGCGCCTGGCCAAGGTCAAGGCCGCTTCGAATCCTTTGCTCGAGGCATCACGCGTCTTGCTGCGTGCGCAGGCCGACATGCCCGAAACGTTCGAGTCGAAAGATGCAACCGTGTTGTTACGTACGCTTCTCGTGGAAGAGGTCCGCGTATTCGAGAGGCTATGCGAGCAGGCAAACATCCGACGCGATCACATGATCGGCGCGAGCTACTGCCTGTGTACCGCGCTCGACGAAGCGGTAGCGCAAACCGCATGGGGCAAGGAGGGCACGTCGGCGATCGAATGGATGAAAAGCGGTCTTGCGACCACTTTCCACGGAGATCTCAAGGGCGGTGACAAAGTCTACCTGCTGATCGGCCGGTTGCTGGAGGATCCTCACGAGCATCGTGACCTGTTGGAAGTGATTTACCGGATTCTCAGTCTCGGCTTCGAAGGACGCTACCGAGGCGTGGCTGATGGCCCGCGCAAGCGCGACGCGATTCGTCAGCGGCTCTACAACGTGATTACATCGCAGCGCGAACCCGGACCGCTGACGTTATCGCCGCGCTGGCAATCGACCGTGAAAGGCAAGCACCTGTCGTTTACCGATTTCCCGGTATGGATCACCGTCACGGTCTTGTCGGTGATCCTGCTCGGACTGTTCGGATGGTTCAAGTGCGAACTGTTTAGCCGCAGCGCGGACATCCAGAAGCAGATTGCCGACATCGCCCGCATGACACCGTCGCCTGCGCCGCCACGGCAATTGCACCTCAAGCAATTGCTCAAGGATGAAATCGCGGCTGGCACGGTCAGTGTCGACGAGGATGCCCGCCACAGCGCCGTCACGTTCCGCGACGACGCGATGTTCAAGCCCGGCGGCGCTTCGGTTCAGGTATCGATGAATCCGCTGATCTCGAAGATCGCGGGCGAGGTCGCCAAGGTGCCGGGCAAGGTCACGATCATTGGCTACACGGACAACGTGCCGATTCGCAGCCGGCATTTCGCATCGAATCAGGTGCTGTCGGAAGAGCGCGCCATCCAGGTCATGCAGATGCTGCAAGCCGCGGGGGTGCCGGCAAGCCGGCTCGAAGCCGTCGGCAAGGGCGATACCGATCCGGTTGGCGACAACCGAACTGCGCAGGGGCGTGCGCAAAACCGCCGCGTCGAGATCGACGTCGCACGATAAGCCAGATCCGTTTCCGGAATAACACATGAAGAAGTTCCAGTTCCTGTCGTTTCTGGCCTCGCGCCAGTTCCTCGCGTTCCTTGCACTGATCGTCGTTGCATTGGTGATCTGGTTCGTCGGCCCGTTTTTCGCGTTCGGCGGGCTCAAGCCGCTCGCCAGTGCCGGCATGCGTGTGCTGCTGATCGCGCTGTTGCTCGCCGGCGTGTTGCTCTGGCTCGTGGGCTGGTCGACGATCGTCGTGTTTGCCGCATTGCTTTGCTTGTTGATCTGGTACGCGGCACCGCTGCTCTCGTTCGGTCATGTGGCGCCGTTCGAGGCGGTGTCGGCTCGGCTCACCGCAATCGCGCTGGTGGCGGGCGCTTTCGCTCTTTTCGGGATGTTCCGTCTGTGGCAGAAGATGCGCGAAGACGACGCGTTCCTGAAGAAGATGCTGCGCATGGACCGCCGCAAGGATGATTCACCCGCTGCACCGCGCTTGCGTCAAGTCGAAGGGATCATGACGAGCGCGCTCGCGCGCCTCAAATCGATGCGTACCGGCGCGCGCGGTCCTGGCAAGCTGTTCCAGGGCAAGCGCTATTTGTACGAGCTGCCCTGGTACATCACGCTCGGCTCGCAAGGGTCCGGCAAGACCAGCGTACTGACGAACGGCGGATTGGTGTTTCCCGTTGCAGAGCAGATGCAGCGCGCGACCGGCGCGCCGGCCGGTGACGCTGCCGCGGTGGAATGGTGGATGACCAATGGCGCGGTGCTGATCGACACGGCCGGCTACTACGCGCATCACGGCATGTCGACGGCCGACGACGTCGATGCGCCCGTCTTGGAAACGGGAAAGCCGGCAACCGGCGTTCAGGGCAAGGACGGCGCCGATACCGGGCCGGCTGTGGAGGCCGCTGAAGACGATTCGAAGCGCAATGAGGCATCGCAATCGAAAGCCGCCGCCGTGTCCGCAGCCAGCGGCTCTGCCGTTCCGCGCGGTCAAGGTGCGGGGGAACGCCGGCAGAAGGTCGATCGCGCGGAATGGTTCGGATTTCTGGGCATGCTGCGCCGGCATCGGCCCCGCGCACCGATCAACGGTGCGTTGTTGACGATCGATCTCGCCACGTTGGCGGGCGCCGACGAACAGGCGCGTGTGACTGAGGCTGCCATGTTGCGCGCGCGGCTGGCCGAACTGAGGCAGGAGCTGGGTATTCGCTTCCCTGTTTATGTGATGGTCACGAAGATGGACCGTCTGACGGGTTTCGCCGAGTGTTTCGGGGCGCTGACGGCCGAGGGGAGAGCGCAGGCATGGGGCTTCACGCTTCCGTATGGCAAGGAAACGGTTGCGAAGGAAGGCGTGCGCGAGCGCTGCCGCGCTGAGCTTGCCGAACTCGCACAACGGCTCGGCGGTTCGATTGATACCCATCTGCAGGATGAGTACGATCCGCGCAAGCGCCGGTCGCTTGCGGCATTGCCCGAGGAATTTTCGGCGCTGCTCGAACCGCTGCTCGACCTGATCGATCGGGTATTTCTCGACTCACGGTACGACGATACCCAACTTCATTCGACGTTGCGCGGCGTGTATTTCACGAGTGCGCGGCAACGGGACAGCGAGATCGTCGCGGAGCGCAGTACAGTCGTTCAACGCCTTCTGTCGACCCAGGACCACGCTCCCGTGTCGTCGGTACGCGCCGAAGGCAACCAGGGCTTCTTCCTGCACGACCTCCTGACTCGCGTCGTGTTCCCGGAAGCGCATCTGGTGAGGCCCAACCTGCGCTGGGAATACCGCTACCGGCTCTTGCGCCTGATCGGCCACACATTGGCGCTGCTGGTGTTCGTGTGGCTGGCCATCGGCCTGCGTGCAAGCTTCGGCAACAACGGCGACTATCTCGATGCAATCGGCCGCAAGGTGAAGGCGCTCACGACCCGCGTCACCCAGCTCTACAAGGAACCCAAGCCGGAATCGGTGCCCGACACGCTGACCGAGGCCCGCTATCTGGCGACCTTCCCGGGGCTGGACCTGTCGAATCCGGACAGTACGTGGCGCTACGGTCTCTATACGCCGGCGGACATCGCCACCGAAAGCCGCCATGCGTACGACGCCCTCGAGGACAACCTGCTGTTGCCGCAGATCGTGCACCGCCTGGAAGACGTCATGTCCGGTGCGATCGCCAGCAAGGATCCGAAGGCGGCCTACGATGCGCTGCGTGTCTACCTGATGTTGTACGACAAGGCGAAGCTCAACGCCGCGGACGTCAAGGCCTGGGTGCTC
Source organism: Burkholderia sp. Ac-20349 (assembly GCF_017104865.1). Lineage (NCBI taxonomy): Bacteria > Pseudomonadati > Pseudomonadota > Betaproteobacteria > Burkholderiales > Burkholderiaceae > Burkholderia > Burkholderia sp. Ac-20349. The sequence goes on along the minus strand of NZ_JAAGPM010000017.1, from coordinate 4,433 downwards.
GACGACTGGGCGAAGACCGACAGCGCGGCCGTTTTCGGTGGAAGGGCGTCGATGATCGACCACGTGCAGCAGCTTTTCTCCGGAGAGCGCGTGGTGCAATCGCCGCTGATTCGCAACGATGCGCTGGTGCAGCAGGCGCGCGCGTTTCTCGACGGCAGCAACGCAACCGATCGCCTTTATCAGCGCGCGAAGACGGCGATGCTCAAGGAAGCGCCCGACGAGTTTACGCTCCTGCGCGTGGTCGGCCCGCAGGCCGGCACGGTGTTCACGCGGGCGAGCGACGCACCGTTGTCGCGTGGCGTGGCGGGGCTTTTCACGTTCGACGGCTATCGGAATCTGTTCGACAAGCGCTTGCCCGAATTCGTGCAGATCGCGCGAGATGACGATGCATGGGTGATGGGGCGCTCGTACCTGGCGGGTTCGTCGGATTCGGCTCAAAAAAAAACGGCTGAGATCGTGAGCAACGCGACTGGCGCGGACGATGCGCTGACCGACGCGGTCCGTCGCGAATACCTGATGGAATATGCGCAGCAGTGGGACGCGTTTCTCAACGACATCCGAACCGTGAGCGGCACGAGCCTTGCGTTCAATCTGAAGGTGCTGCGCAGCTTCGCGGCGCCTGATTCGCCGCTCGTGCGGCTTGCGCGGGCAGCCGTGCACGAGACGACGCTCACGCAGGCGATGGCTGTGTCGGACGGGTCGCTGCTGCAGCGAGCCGCCGACCAGCTCAATCAGAAGGCGGACAAGGCGTTGGGCATTCGGGCATCGGAGCGCGTTGAACGGGAACTCGTCGACAATCACTTTGCGGCGCTGCGCGAGGTCGTAACCGGGAGCGTGGATGCGCAATCCGATACACGGCCAGCCGCCACGCAGGCGGACAAGACGGGGCTGGACGGCGTCACCAACCTGCTGAACGACTATTACACGGCGCTCACGGTTGCCGACAATGCGTTGTCGAACAACAGCATGCCACCGGCGAGCGACGTAGCCGCGAAACTGAAAATGGCGGCCGACACGATGCCCGCACCGTTCCGCGCGGTATTGCTGCAGCTTGCCTCCGATGGCTCGCGCGAAGTTAATCAAGGCATCGGCCAATTGCTGTCGCGTCAGATGCAGGCGGTGGTCGGCGACACATGCCGGCTGATTGTCGAGGGTAACTATCCGTTTTCGCCGGACAGCAAGCGCGATGTCAGCATCGACGATTTCACCCGGGTGTTTGCACAAGGGGGCTTGATCGATGACTTCTTCACGAAAACGCTTGCACCGTTCGTCGACACGGCCGCGAAGCCTTGGCGCTACCGGACGCTGCCGGGCGCGACCGAACCCATGCAGGGGCCAGACCTGGAGCCGTTCGAGCATGCGAAGGCCATCCGCGACGTCTTCTTCAACGATCCCGGCCGCAAGCAGATGACGTGGAAGGCCGACATCCGGATTCCCGAACTCGATCCGACGATCATGAGTCTCTCGCTCGACATCGACGGACAGACGACGCTTTACCAACATGGTCCTGTTGCGCCTTTCACCGTCACATGGCCGGGACCGCGCGGCGGCGTCCACACGGAAATCACGGCCAGCCCGCGGATTCGGCCGGATACGTCGACGATCGCAGCAGATGGACCGTGGGCGTTGATGCGCCTGCTCCAGAAAGGTCGCGTAGTGGAGACGGCGACGCCGGGCCGCACGCGCGTCGCGTTCGGTTTCGACGGTCGTCAGGCAGCACTCGACGTCGCGAGCGCCGGGAGTGTCGCGAATCCGCTGACGAGCGACGTGCTGAAGACGTTCCGGTGCCCCAGCACGATGTCGGCGTTCAACCTGCCGGATAGTGGCCCGCCGCCGGGGTTGCCGCGAGGCATGTTGCCGGCAAGCGCGGGTAGCGCTTCCCGCTGAACCAGGAGGGGCGATCGATGAATCTTTCGACAACCGATCCGCAGGGCCATGCAGGGGCCATGGCGTCGCCGTCTGTTGCCGCACGGCTGAAAGCCACGGAGCAGGCGATCAACCCGCTGCTCGAAGCGTCACGTGTCCTGTTGCGGGCGTTGGCCGAGACGCCCGCAACGCTCGATGCCGATGCCGTCGCACGGTGGCGTCGATGGCTGGGGCAGGAAATTCGTCTCTTCACCTGGCTCTGCAGTGAACTCCGGCTCCGACCCGAGCATGTCCGGTGCGCCAGCTATTGTTTGTGCTCCGCGCTCGACGAGGCGGCGATGCAGACGCCTTGGGGGAAGGGTAAGACAACCGGCGTCGAATGGCAGGACAACAGCCTGGCGAGCGCGTTGGGGCATGATCGTCAGGGCGGCGACCGTGTTTTCCAACTGATCGACGACGCCATGCGCAATCAGCGCGAGAACCTCGATCTCATCGAGTTGTACCAAAACGTACTCGATCTCGGGTTCCGTGGGCGATACCGATTCGAAGCAGGCGGTCAAAAGCGCTTGCAGGTCATTCGCGAACACGTACACGACGCGGTGATGACGGGGGGGCAGAGCGTGAATCGCGTTAGCGAGCCGCGGAAACGTCCGCGACAGACGATCGATCCGTGGGTACGTCCGGTGCCGGTGCGCCGGTCACGAGCGAGGTTCGCTGGCGGTCTCGTTGTGGCGTTATTGCTGGGGGCCGGGGGCTACGTCGCGGCGGACCGTTGGGTGCGCACGAATGAGGGGCTCCGGGCATCGCAGCTGGATGTGCTCGCCCGAAACCTGGAGCAGCAACTTCGCGACGAGGTCGCTGCAGGGAATGTCGAACTGATCCGCGACTCCGGGCGCAATGCGTTGACGCTCCGATTCAGCGGCATGTTCGGGCCAGGCGAGGCGACGGTGGCGCCGTGGGGTGCTTCGGTGGTGGCTTCGGCTGGCCGGGAAATCGCGGCTGTGACCAAGGGCGCGACCCTCCGGGTGGCGGGATACGCAGATAGCACACCGATCAGTTCGGCACGTCAAGCATCTAACCAGGTGCTTTCCGACGTACGCGCCCGGCACGTGGCTCAAATTCTCGTTGCGGCTGGCGTATCGGCGCCGCGTATCAGTGTCGAGGGAAACGGCGATGCCGATTCGCTGGCGGACAACGGTACCGCGTCGGGAAGGGCGAGAAACCGGCGAGTCGAAGTGACTATTTCAGACTGACTTCCAATTGTGGGCGATACATGAGATCACCAAGGTGCACGAGACGATGTCCCACACATTGCATTTCGTCGATCGAGGTGTGTTTTCGCTTCTGCATCAACGTGACGGCCACAGGATGTCGATTCAGGGAAATCGTGCTTTGATCCGGACCTAGCCATATGGCTTGATGGTGGTTTGCGGGACAGTGGGTTAACGGACGTGTTGCCGTCACGAAAACGCACGTTACGTTATCCAATATGTAACAGACGGATCGTCGAATTTTTATGCTAAGTTTTTTGGGAGTTAGCATGTCTCGGAACACTCGGCATTGCAAGGGGCGAGCCCCTCCTCTACTAGCGATGGCCCGGCCAGCGCACGTTATTCGACTACCGCAACATCTGCGAAAATTTTCCGTGGTTGAAGGTGATCCCGACTTGTTCGGCACTCGCTGCATCAGTTTTGCCACGGCGTTGCTTTGCATGGTCGCGTGTCTGGGGCTCGGAGCGACATCTGCGATAGACGACCGCATTCAGTGGACCTTCGAGTTGGCGATCGTTTTGATTGCGTTGTTTGTTTCGATGGCCGCGTCAGCCATTGTCATGACGCGCGAGGGAATCAAGGCAGGGGCGTGGTTTCACGTCGATCAGATTGGTCTGTGGTATGGCACTGGAAAGTTATCGGATAGCAACGCGCTGTCCGCGGGAAGACGCATCCTCTGGGATGAGATAGTCGGGAAGCCGGATGCCGGGTGTGATGTGCGAACCGAATACCAGACATCCAGGTCATTCACGAAGAACTTCGTGTTCTGGCGCCGCTTGGCGACCGGTGAAATCGTCGAGCAACGAATTCCGATGAGGCTCACGTCCAATGCTATGCGATGCATACGGTTCAGGAATCGCGACGCACTGATTGTTGCGATACTACGCGGCCTTGCTGGTCGTGGTTTGCGGTTTGACCTTGATGTATTCGTCGATGCGGCTGTGCATCCTGAAACTTGGAGGCCGATGAAGCGGCCGCGGCGGATGCTGAATTTGCTGTACGCGGCGAGCAGTTTGCTGAGTGCGTGGTTTGTCATGCGATGTGTATTGACATGGCCCGTTTGGGCAACAATTGGCGGGATGGTTGTGGTATTTTTCGCCGCTATTTTCCTGGGAAATGTGCTGTGGGTATGCCGCTATCGTGACTTGACGGGTATCGTTTGCTTTGAAGGGGGTGTCAGGATTTCCGTGTTCAAGGCGGGTTGAGATTCACACGGATGGTCGAACGAATCGATCCTCGTAAAGGATGGCGAACTGGTTCATAGCCGCCTTCCAGTCATGAGCAGCACGCCCCCAA
>NZ_JAAGPM010000178.1:0-13698 GCF_017104865.1 Burkholderia sp. Ac-20349 | reverse complement strand
AGAGGGAGAAGGAGAAGGAAGAGGGAGAGAAGGGAGAAAGAGAAGAGAAAACGACAACAGAGAAAGGTGTGTGAGAAAAAGAAAAGGAGACAACGGAGATATACAAAGAGAGCTACAATCTGTCACTACACGAAGATATTACGATCTAGCGGCATCCGGATCAACCAGAAGATGCTATCGTCGCCCGCCCCCGCCGCGGTCGGCGTCGCGCTGCAGGCGGCGACCGCGAACCGCCTGGCCGATCCGCACCTGCTCGGCGTGAGCGCGGGCGCGATGCTCGGCGCCGTCGCGGTCACCGTGATGGCCGGTGCGGCATTCGGCCCGTTCACGCTGTCGGCCGCGGCCTTCGCGGGGGCACTCGCAGCGACCGCCTGCGTCGTCGCGCTCGCTTACCGGCGCGGCCGGCTCGAATCGGACCGGCTGCTGCTCGCGGGCGTATCGGTGTCGTTCATGATGGCCGCGTTCGGCAACCTGCTGCTGTATCTCGGCGACCAGCGCGCCGCATCGTCGGTGCTGTTCTGGATGCTCGGCGGCGTCGGGCTCGCGCGCTGGGATCTGCTGCCGGTGCCGGCCGTGTGCGCGGTGCTCGCCGGCGGCGCGTTGTACGCGCGCCGGCGCGAACTGAATGCGCTGATGTCGGGCGATGTTGCCGCGGCCGCGCTCGGGGTGCCGAGCGCGCGGATGCGGCGCGAGGTCTTCGTCGTCGCGTCGTTCGCGACGGGGGCGATGGTGGCGGTGAGCGGCGCGATCGGCTTCGTCGGGCTCGTGACGCCGCATCTGTGCCGGCGCGTCGTCGGCGCCGAGCACGGCCGGCTGCTGCCGGTGGCCGCGCTGACCGGCGCGATCCTGCTCGTCTGGGCCGATGTGGCCGCGCGTACGCTCGCGGCGCCGGAGGATCTGCCGATCGGGATCGTGACCGCGATGTTCGGCAGCCTGTTCTTCGTCGCGTTGCTGCGCCGCCGCTGAGCGGCGTTGCTCAAACCGGCGGCAGGCGGCCGGACAGTCGAGCGGACAGTCGAGCGGTCAGGCGAGGGCAGCGAGGGCAGCGAGGGCGCCTGCCGCGCGCGTCATTGCCGCGGGATGGCCATGCCCGCGCTGCCGCCGAATGCGTCGGCGTGGGCGAGGGCGCCCGGCATGTCGAACAGATTGTCGGGCACCGTTCTCGCGGGCAGCGTGATCACGAAGCGTGCGCCGCCGAGCGGCGAATCCTCGAGCCGCACGTCGCCGCCATGTACTTGTGCGACCCGCCGCACGATCGCGAGCCCGAGCCCGAAGCCGCCGGTCTGCCGGTCGCGGCTGGAGTCGAGCCGCTGGAACGGTTCGAACACGCGGGCGCGTTCGGCGGCCGGAATGCCGGGGCCATCGTCGTCGACACTCAGTACGAGCGCGCCGGACGCGTCGCTCTCGGCGGCGAGCAGCACCGTGCGCGACGCGTAGCGCGCGCCGTTGCGGATCAGGTTCAGCAATGCGCGGGCGACCAGCTTCGGGTCGCACACGTGGGCGGCGGGTGCACCGAGCGTCGACACATCGAGCGCGATGCCGCGATCGGCGATGTCGTTCGCGACGTTGCCGGCGACACTGTCGATCAGCGCATCGACGACGACTTCCATCGGCGCGAGCTGGCTCGCGCCCTGTTCGAGCCGGCCGATCGTCAGCAGCTCGGTGACGAGCTCGTCGAGTTCGCGCACGTCGCGCCGCAGCGCGTCGCGGCGTTCGCGCATCCGTCCCGTTTCGTCAGGCTCGGCAAGCAGCGCGAGCCCGAATTCGAGCCGCGCGAGCGGCGTCTTCAGTTCGTGTGAGATGCCGTGCATCATTTCGCGCTGCTGCTTGATCGATGCCTCGATGCGCTCGGCCATGTCGTTGAACTGCTGCGACAGTTCGTAGATGTTCGACTTGCCCGACAACTTCACACGTGTCGACAGCGTGCCGGCGCCGAATGCGCGTGCGGCGTCCTGCAGCTTGCGCAGGTCGCGCCAGTGATAGTGAATCCACAGCACTACCGCGAACAGCGTGCCGAGCGCGAGCAGCAGGTACGCATAGATCCGGATGTCGAGATCGGACGCTTCGATCGGCCGCGCATGCAGGATCGACCCATCCGCGAGCGGCATGTAGTAATCCTTGCCGTTATAGCTGATCGCAATTCGGCCGGCATTGAGATCGCGCAGCGGCGCGCCGCTCAATTGCGCACGGGCGGCGGTCATCGACAGGAAGCCGAACCCTTCGTTGCCGTGTTTCGCGAGCTCGCGCAACGCAAGCTCGCGCTGTGCGCCCGGATGGCGTTCGAGGTAGTCGTTGAGCACGAACGCATAAGTTGTCAACGAGTCGCGCTGCGCCTGCGCGCTGCGATCGTAGAAGATCCGGTCGAACGACAGCTGGATGAACAGGATCGACGCGGCGACGAACAGGATCACGACGAGGTACAGCCGAATCAACGGGCGGAGCATTTATTCGTCCCACGCAGAAGGGCTGAACAGGTAGCCGCGGCCCCAGATCGTCTTGATCTTGTGCGGCTCCGACGACGCATCCTCGAAGCGGCGGCGCAGCTTCGAGATGCCGGAATCGACCGAGCGGTCGAGCCCGTCGAACTCGATCCCGCGCAGCTGCTTCAGGATGTCGTCGCGGCTCAGCACGGTGCCGGCCGCGCGCGCAAGGATCAGCAGCAGGTTGAATTCGGCGGTTTTCAGGTCGACCGGATCGCCGCGCCATGTGACGGTGCGGTTCGGCGGCGAGATCGCCAGCTCGCCGAACACGAGCGCTTCGGGCGCGGCCGCGGGTGCTTCGGTGGCGGCCGGCTGCGCGCGGCGCAGCAGTGCGCGGGCGCGTGCGACCAGCACGCGCGGCTCGATCGGCTTCGTCACGTAGTCGTCGGCGCCCGTCTCGAGGCCCGCGACCTGGTCGTAGACGTCCGCGCGCGCGGTCAGGATCAGTACGGGAACGTTGGTGAACGCGCGGATGCGCCGACAGACCTCCATCCCGTCGAGGTTCGGCAGCATCAGGTCGAGTATCACGAGGGCGGGCTGGTGCTCGCGCACCGCCGCGACGGCGAGGTCGCCGCGCCGGACGACCGTCACCGCGAATTCATAGCCGTCGAGGTATTCGCGGACGAGCTGTGCAAGGCGGTCGTCGTCCTCGATCAGCAGCACGCGGTATTTAAGCGGATCTTCGTTCATGGTCTCCTCAGATGCCCGCGCCACTTCACATCCGGGCAAGCCGGTGCGCGGCGCGGCACGCGAATTCTATCCGGCGCACCGACGGCCGGGGGAGCGGGACGACAATCTCGAACAATCGAACACAATTGAGCACAGATTCCCCGAAGATTCAGGACAGTCTCGGCGCAGGGCGGCACCTAGACTGCGGGCTCCGTCACTCCTATCTCAATATTGTGCGCCCAATACTCCGCCGCTACCGCTATTGCATGCCGCTCGCCGGCCTGACCCTCGCCGCCGCCGCCCACGCGGAAAACCAGTATTCGCTGTCGCTCGGCGGCGGTTTCGCGCCACGCTATCAGGGCAGCAACCAGTACCGCGGCGTCGTTGCGCCGGGCTTTTCCGCGAAGTTCGGCAACGGCTTCTTCATCGACAGCACCGAGGGCGCCGGCTACCGGCTCGACCTGCCGCACGGCGCGTTCGTATCGGCGGCCGTGAGCTATGACGCGGGCCGCACCGACGAGAACCGCTTCGACATGCCGGGCTCCGACTACCTGAAGGGCATGGGCCGGATTCCGGGCTCGGTGCTGGTCGGCGTGCGCGCGGGCGTGACGCTGTTCAACGCGGCGGAACTGAGCGTCACGATCGACACCCCCGTGACGCACACGTCGCGCGGCGTGTCGGGGCACATGGATCTCGCGGTGCCGGTGTTCAAGACCGCGCAGCACGAGATCATCGTGACGGGCACCGTGCATGCGGGCTCGGGGCGCTACACGCAAACGTTCTACGGCGTGACCGACGCACAGTCGATGACGAGCCGGTTCCGGCCGTATTCGACGAGCGGCGGGATCGACAGCGCGTCGATGGCGGTCGCGTGGAACTGGACCCTGTCGCAGCACTGGTCGGTGCTCGCGACCGGCGGCGTGACGCGGCTGCTCGGCCGCTACGGCGACAGCCCGATCGTCCAGTCGCGCAGCAACTACTACGGCATCGTGGGCGCGACGTACAAGTTCTGAGTAGCCGTCCGGCGAGTCGACTGGAATGACGCGAACTGTCCCGACGCGTGCTGGTTTCGACGATGCCGTCGAGCACGGCCAGGCGCTTGCGCGTGCCGTCTCGCCGCGCAGCGTGCGGTAACATGCAGGCGGCTTCGACAGCTGGCCGAGCCGGCGACGCCGGTGCGCCGAAGCAGCGCGGCGGGCGGGCGCGAGGCCGCGGTTCGCTGGCCGGCAACCGTCCGGAAACGGCCGGCGCCGTGCGGAACCGATCATGCATGCAACGCCCGGCTGGCGCTGGCATGCGGACATGAACCCGATCCACCGGGCGCGAAAGGGAGAAACCGATGAAGAAGACGATCGCGATGATGATGGCGCTGGTTGCGAGCGCAACGTTTGTGGGATGTACGGACATGAAGACGAAGAATGCGACCGCAGGCGGCATGGTGATGAAAGGCGAGCCGGCAGGCACATCGCAGGCCTGCAAGGCAGACGCGGGCCCGGACGACGCACTGGTCGGCAAGACCGAGGCCGATGCGGCGGCGCAACTGGACGGCTGCCTGTGGCGCCTGCTCGAACGCGACGGCAAGGCGCTGCCCGGCACGATGGATTACCGGCAGGAACGCCGCAATCTCGGCATTCGCGACGGCAAGGTGATCTGGGTGCGGCGCGGCTGACGCGTTGCAGCCTGCACGAAACGGCGCTTGGCTGAGCGGACCGGTGCGGCGGGCGTCGGACGGCACGCCGGCAACCGGTTCGCGTATCGACGTCGATTCATCGCCTGTCGTGCGCGCGCCGGATCAACCGTGGACTGCGCGGAATCGATCCGGTAGAGTGGGGCGCCTTGACCGCATGCCAACCTGCCGTACGAAGACGACATGCGCGCTCCTGGCGTGGCGGGACGAGTCGTTTGCGCCGCTCGGCGCGCGCGTGTCGCGCTGCATCGACGACGACCCGGAATTCACGGCCGCGTTGGCCGACGCGCTGTATCCGCGCTTCCTGCTGCCGATCCCGTCATGTTCGATCGCGTGCTTCGAGATCGATGCGAGCCGGGCCGCGCAGATGTCGGCATCGGTCGTGATGCCACACGGCACCGAGTGGTACAGCCGGCCCGTGAAGGGCGCAAAGATCTTTTCCGGACCGCGTACGACGCGACGTTGTCGCCGCTGCGGCTGACGGCCGCGCGCTTTCACGCGGTTGCCCAGGCACCGCGCGCTCAGGCTGCGGCCGGACGCGAGCGCGCAGATCTCGCTCACGTTCGAGATTCAGTCTCCGCATGTATCGATCGTCGATCTGAAGTTCGACATCGCGCGTCCCCATGTGCGGGGCGAACCGCTGTTCGGCGCTGCGTTGCACGACGCGCTGTCGATTCACGCGCTGCAGGCGTTCGTCGAGCCGGACGATGGCGGACGCTGGATTGCGCTTGATCGTGCGCCGCTTGAACCTGATGGGCCGCGGAATGTTGATGGAGAAACCGGAGATTCAGAAGCACGATAGGAATGGCTTCGGTGACGGGTTCAACGAGAAAACCGGGATTGACTGGGAAGTGCTGAAATGATGCGTTCTCTGCTTCTTTTTGTGGTGTCGATGCTTTCTTTCGGCGGGGTTGAGATGGCGCTTGCGCATGATCGCCCTGATTATTTCGAAATTAGGAGTGGGCAGGGGCAGATGAATCCGTCGCCATCGATGGTCTTCACGGCCGATCGCCAAAAGGTGTCGTATTTTTCGCGAGGTCGGGATATCGACCCGATGCCGCCATCGAGTTACTTCGGCATCGGAAAATATACGGCGAATCTCACGGGAACCTATCGCCGGCAGGTCGATTTGGTGAAGGCGACGCTGAGCAGCAGGACGATCCCCCAGATCCGTGCGATCAATAAGGGGTCCGTGCTCGTCTATTCGTTCGACAAGGGCGGCCGCCACTACGAGGGCACGTACAACTATCAGTTCGATGGTCAGTTCAACAACAACCTTTCGGTGCTTTATGACCTGGCCCACGATCTGCTGGCGCACGGCACGCCGGAGATCAATCTGCATCCGACATTTGCGGTGCGATCAACGGCGGAACATCTTGTTATCGACGTGACGTTATCGAACGATGGCAAGCATGACGTAACAGTCGACGGCCCGGATCATTGGTCGCCGGATCTGGAGTACCCCGATCTGCAGTATGTGCAGATCGGTGGCCACAGCGATAACGTCCGCTTGCGCATCAGGCTTGTCAGCAAATATCTAAGCGACGCATCGAGACATTACCGACGCAAAATTACCGTCAAGCCGGGGCAACCCGAAAAACTGGAATTTCTCGTGCCTTATGCCGATCTGAACTTTGGCGCTAGTTCGCCGATGCGCCGTGTCGAAGCGGGTAACTACGCTTTCGTCGGCGAGGTGAACCTCGACATCCTTCGTCCGGAGGAAATGGACGGGCGGTTCTTTACGCCGATGGACCGGCTGGGCAACGTGACACTGACTGGGGAGTGATCCTGACGTGATGCGCGTGACACGGATCCTGGTGGTGATGACATCGATCCTTGGCGTGACGGACATCGCGTCTGCGCACGACGCGCGCGGCCGTTTCGCGATCCATAGCGGCGCCGGGCAAACCAATCCTGCACCGGCCATGGTGATCACGGATGAACACGGGATGCTTGCCTACTATTCGCGCGGAAGAGACCTCGATCACAGTTCTCAGGGCCGCTATCTGGGCATCGGAAAATATACGGTCGAATCGAGCGACGCCTATGCCCGGCCGCTCGCGGAATTCAAGCACGTCCTGAGCAAACGCGACGCCGCGGTCCGGGACGCGGTCAATGCAGGACCGGTTCTGTCCTATTCGTTCGACATGGACGGACGCCACTACGACGGTGCATTCAATTACCGGGCGGAACAGCCGGTGCAGGACAAGATCGTCGTGTTGTATTCGCTCGCGAAGGAATTGCTGGCCCACGGGATGCCGGAGATCAATCTTCGTCCGGTGTTGTCGATTCATTCCGTCTCGAATCGCTTGCTGATCGAACTCGAATTCAGGAACGAAGGCCGGCAGGCGGTGCTCATCGATGGCCCGGAAACCTGGACGGACAATCTCGCGATTCCGAGCCGGCAATATGTCGAAGTCCAGGGCAGCAACAACGCGGGTGCCGAGTTCAGGATCCGCCTCGACAGCAAGTATCTGATCGACGCATCGCGGCGCTACGCCAGCGAAATCGCAGTCAAGCCAGGCGAAGCGATCCGCGTCGGATTCGCGGTTCCCTTTGACGCGTTGTCGTTCGACCGCGATTCGTCCATCCAGCGGGTGGAAACCGGCACCTACGATTTCGTCGGTCGCATGCAGGGCAATTTCGACAAGCCGGACGAGATGGCCGGCAGGTTCTTCACGTGGACGGATCCGGTTCCGTCGGTCGGTTTGACGCGGGAGTGACATGATGCAGACCGAACACCCGTCGTGCGCGGCACTGGCGGTCAGGAAGGGAAAAGATGCTCGTCGAGCGGGAATCCGGGCGGGTGGAATCAGAGGGCGCCTGCCATGTTTTCTGATGGCGGTGTTTCTGTTCGGCATGATGTTGGCCGCAACCGCAGAAGCACGCGAAGACTACTTCACGATACGGAACAGCCCGGGGCAGATCAAGCCTTCGCCTCCAATGGGATTCACGGTCAGCGGCGATCGCGTTGCTTACTATTCGCTCGGACGGGATCTGGACATCATGCCGCCGGCGAAATATTCGGGCATCGGAAAATACACGGCACAACTGACGGATCAATACAGGACGAAGCTCGACCAGCTGAAGCGGATACTGGCCGGAGGCGAGATCGCTTCGGTTCCGGGCCGGAATATCGGATCGGTCCTTTCGTATTCGTTCGATCTGAATGGAAAGCGTTACGAGGGTAACCTTCAGTATCGATACAGCGACCCGATCGGCGGCACGCTATCGTTTCTGTACAGTCTTGCACAGGACCTGCTTGACCACGGTACGCCGGAAATCAATCTGCACCCGGCGTTCACCGCGCATGCCGCGTCGGGCAATCTGGTGGTCGAGGTGGTGTTCGGAAATGACGGGGCACAGGAAGTGGTCATCGACGGTCCCGAGAAATGGTTGCCGCAGCGGATAGACCCGAAAAAGCAATACGTCTACATCGGTGCGCTCAACGACGCCCGTGTCGGTTTCGATGTCCAACTGGTCGAGAAGTACCTGAGTCCCGCTTCCCGCCCCTACGCGTCTTCCATTTCCGTCAAGCCGGGGCAGCGGGTGAAAGTCGAATTCGTCGTGCCGTACGACGAGCTGACGTTCGATCCGGGTTCGTCGGCGCAACAGATTCAAGGGGGCACCTTCCTGATGGTCGGCGTCGCAAACGTCGACATCCGGTCGCCCGCGGTAATGAAAGGCAAGGCATTCATACGGATGGACAAACAACCCGCCGTCGATTTGACCGAACGGTAAAGCGTGCATCGATGCATCGACGCCAGTTACTGAATGTATTGCCTTTCGCGAACCCCGAGCCCACCCATCATGTCGACCCGATCCGATCTCGGTGGGATTCCACCAGACGAGCGACGGCGATCCGCGCGGCAGTATCCGGCAGTTCGTGAGAGCGCGTCGCGGGCGCCAATGTGGGCGCCGACGTACAGGGCGCGATCGCGCAACGACTGGGCGGCATGTCGGCGATGACCGATGCGGTGCCCGGCGCTCACGACGGCGGCGCGCTCGTCGCCATTGCGATGAACGGGTTCAATCGCGGGGACGACGCACGCAATCGGTTCGATCCGCCATGACCGGAAGCCAGCAGCAACGACGCAAGTTTGTGAGGATATCGATGAAATTCAGGGCAGGGATGCATGGTTTGGTGCTGGTCGGGCTGGGTGTGCTCGCGGCATGCGGCAAGCACGGCGTCGATGCGTCGGCGGAGCCGCACAACGTGTGCGTCACCGGATATAACGAGTACGGCCGCAAGCTTCACGAGTTCTGGCTCGACAACGAGCACAAGTCGGGATGCTTCGGCAATCCGTCGGCACGGGAAGACGGCGAGGCCTTCGGTGGCGGCGGCGGATTCGCGTGCGGCTGCAAGGTAACGCCCGGGCAGAAGGTGAAGCTGTTCTGGGAGTTCGCGCAGCCGCTGGACGACATTCAGCGCGGCATTCAACCGGAACGCAAGACGATCGACGTGACGATCCCGCAGCCGGAATCGTCGACGTCGCGCTATCTGCGCGTGTATTTCCGCAAGAACGGCACCGCCGAGCTGCAGTGGGTCGACGACATGAACGCGCCCGAGCTCAAGCCGACTCAGGATTAGTGAGTGCCACGGCCAAAATCAACCTGAAGAAGGATGCCGCAAGCGCGGAGACGGATCGCGTCAAGGCGAAAGCCGAGCAGATGCTGTGGGTCAGCTTCTATTAGACGTCTATCACTCGCTGTTGTCGTCGGTAGGTATCGGCACCGTCCGGTACGACGGCCGCTCGATAGCGGCCAGGGCGTGGCGCATGCCGGTTGCCGACGCGCAACCGGCCCGCGCGTTACTTCGAGATGTACCAGAGCGCGTCGGTGCTGACACGCGTAGCCGGCGTCGTCGCGGCCGGTGCCTGAGGCGTGGCGGCCGGCGGTGTGTTCGACGTCACCGCGGTGGGCCACGTGGCCGGCGCGTTCGACGTGGATGAGGGTGTGGCCGTGTTCGCGGCCGTTGCCGTTCCCGACGTCGACGGCGTATTCAGGTACCACAGCGCATCGGTCGACGCAGAGCGCTTTGCAGCCGTTGCGGCTGTCGCAGCCGGACTGGCTGCCGCATTCGTCGCCGCGCCGGCCGGCTTCTTCGAAGCGGCGGCGGCCGCCGCCGCACCTGCCGTACCGGCCTGCGCCGTCATGCCCGCGCCATTGCCTGCGCCACGCTGCGCGCGCGCCTCGAACGGCCCGAGCTGGAAGATTAACGTTTGCGCGGGACGCGTCAGAACGGCATACGGAAACTGCAGCTCCCACGACATCAGCACGCGCCCGGCCGACGTCTCGGTGAAGATCGCGGGCACGTGCTTCATGTCGCTGAATTGCACGTAGATTCGCGCGCCGTCGTCGAAGACCTGGGTCGGCTTCGCCTGATCCGCACCGGTGACCGACCATCCGAAGTTGTAGGTGCCGGCCGGGCCGGCGGGGCCGCCTTGGGGCGGAGGCGGCGGGGCCGGCGAGATCGTGCGCGGGCGCGTGACCCCCTGGGGAGCGGACACGCTCAGGCTCGCGAACGGGTTGTACGCCTGGGCCTGTTGCGGCGGCGTAAAGGACGGTGGAAGGATAGGCATGGGTGTATCCGGCGAATCCGGCATGGTCCGGATTGCATCATAGACCTTGCGCGCATACGCGAGGCGCTTGTCGGGCGACGCGGCGTTGTACGCGCCGATCGCGTTCCAGTTGGGGCCGAGCTGGCGGATGTTCTGCGACAGGATCCATGCGCCGACATACGCGTTCGTGCACGCGTCGAACAGGCTCTCCCGCGTGATGCCCTCGCGCGCGAGCGTCGGCAGCCACGTGCTGTTGATCTGCATCAGGCCGATGTCGACCGTGCCGTTGGTATTCGTGTTGAGCGCGTTCGGATTCATCCCCGATTCGACTTGCGCGATGCCGCGCATCAGGCTGACGCTCACGTGCTGGAACGCGGCCGCGTCGTCGAGGCAATCGGCCCGTGCGACGCCGGCGAGCGCGCACGACATCGCGATCGTCGCGGCGATTTTCAGCGTTTCTCGGCTGATCGAACGGGTTGTCTGACGCGGCATGGCAGGATGGGGCGGAATCCGGCCGCCCGGTGCAAGGAAATTACGCAGACGCGAAGTGTGCCATAGCGAGCCGGCAAATGGCTCACGTCAAACTTTCCTTTGCATTTGCCCATGCGTTCGCCACGCATTTTTATCGCGTCCGATCACGGGGTTCAGCGAAGCATTATCGGTAAAAATGGCCGGATTTTCGTGCGAATGCCGGGGGTAGTGGCGGTGCGGGAATACTGACGCGTCGCGTCATTCGCTCGGGGAAGTCGGTGCTGAATCAAACCGGATGGAAATCGCGCGGCAGTCGATATCCGGGCTGAAAGTGCGATGAACCGGCGATCCGGAAACAACGGCGGCCGAAGGCGCCGTGCCGGTTCATGCGAATACGACCGGCCGCGCGGCGCGCAGCCGGTCGTCTGGCATCAGAAGCGGTGACGCAGGCCGAGGTTGACCATCGTCTGCGAACTCGTGCCCGCATAGCCGTACGAACCGATCGACGCCTGCGCGGCCATCGCGCCGCCCTTGCCGTCGCCGGTCTGGCCGCTCGCGTGTTGATAGGCGGCGGTCAGGTAGACGTCGGTGCGCTTCGACAGGGTGTAGTCCGCGCCGGCCGATACCTGGTGATAGGTGGCCGACGTGTCGCCGCCCGAGCGCGTGTAGCTGTAGCCGACGCCGACCAGCAGCGCACTCGTCGCCTGGTAGTTCACGAAGCCTTGCCCCGTGTTGTAGTGCTCGTTCGAGCCGAACTCCGAGCTTCCATCGCGGCGGTACTGCGCGTTGCTGTAGCCGAGGCCGAACGTGAACGGGCCCGCGACGTACTGGCCCGCGATGCGCGCGATGCCGATCGAATGCGCGCTCGCATAGCCGCTGTTGATCGGGCCGTCGAACGTGCCGTCCGACGAGCTGGTCCAGCCGCTGCGCAGGGCGGTCGACGCGGGGCTGTTGGTCGTGTGGAAGTAGCCGCCCGCGACGCTGAACGGCCCGTTGTTGTACGACACGGCGGCCGAATACGAATTCGCGGCGCCGGTGCTGCCGGCGATGCCGCCGAACGAATACATCGCCGAGAACTGCAGGCCCGAATAGACGGCGGACGTGTACTTCACCGCGTTGTCGACGCGGAAGCTGTTGTCGTAGTTGTCGACGTCGCCCGGCGTCGCGAACACGCTGCCCAGATAGTTGTCGGCGGTGATGCCCTGCACGAGATCGACGAGCGGATCGTACTGGCGGCCGAACGTGAGCGTGCCGTAGCGGTCGCTCGTCAGGCCGACGAATGCCTGCCGGCCGAACAGGCGGCCGCCCTGGCCCTGGCGGCCGCTGCTCGGGTCGAAGCCGTCCTCGAGCTGGAACAGCGCCTTGAGCCCGCCGCCGAGATCCTCGGTGCCTTTCACGCCCCAGCGGCTGCCGGCCAGGTTGCCCGCGCTGCTGTTGCCGAGCATCCACGCGTTGTCCTTGCCCTGCGCATGGTTCACGTAGGTGATCGACGTGTCGATCACGCCATACAGCGTGACGCTCGACTGCGCATGCGCGACGGGTATCGCCGCGAATGACGCGATGGAAATCAGCGAGAGGGTCGTGCGTTTCATGTCATCTCCTTGCGCATTGGCTTGTGTTCGTGATCCGGAATGGCAGGAGACTACCGAGCCCGATTAAAACGGGAAAATGAAATTCTCTTTTGTGGCCTGAGAAAGACAGGGATGTGCTCCAATCGATGCGATCGAGGGATTTGAATTGTTGAAAAATGCGTATCAATTGGCGGTCATTTCGTGATTTCGCCATTGCGACTTGCATATCTCGCGATAATTCCGGGCAATTGGGGGAGGAATTAAGGCGGCCGGGATATTGCTATTGATACGTCAAATAATTATTTAATGAATCGAATTGGCCGGGTGTGGCGAATGTGTTAGCGACGCATCGCGGCGTGGTCGCCCATTCCTGTCTCATTACCGCGGCGTGCGTGGAGCGCCGTGCCTGGGCTCCCTCGGCATGATCGGCAGCGCGCGTCGCCCGCCGGAGCGCGGCAGCGCCCACCGCCCACCGAAACCCCGGCCGCCTGTCTTGTTTTGTATATAATAATCATTCTCATTTACAAAATCGTTGACGCCTGCGCACCCCGGAACCCGGCCATGTCTGCTGACAAGCTGTCTCTCCATCGAGAAATCGACGCCCTCTACACCGGCCACCACGCATGGCTGCGCGGCTGGTTGAGCCGGAAGCTCGGTTGCGCGCACCGCGCGGCCGATCTGGCGCACGACACGTTCATGCGCCTGCTCGCGCGCGACGAGCCGATCGGCGCCGACGAGCCGCGCGCGTTCCTGACGACGGTCGCGCAGCGCGTGCTGAGCAACCACTGGCGGCGCGAGCAGATCGAGCGCGCGTATCTCGATGTGCTCGCGCAGCGCCCTGAAGCCGTTGCGCCATCGCCGGAGGAGAGGGCCGTCGTGCTCGAGACGCTGCTCGAAATCGACCGGCTGCTCGACGGCCTGCCGCTCGCGGCGAAGCGTGCGTTCCTGCTCGCGCAGCTCGACGGGCTCACGCAGGCCGAGATCGCGCGCGAACTCGGCGTGTCGCTGGCGACGGTGAAGCGCCATCTGGTGAAGGCCGGCGCGCAGTGCTTCTTCGCGATGGCGGCCTGACCGATGGCCGCCCCGGGAGTGCCGGCGGTGCCGCCGGAGGTTGCGCGGCGCGCGGTCGAATGGTGGGTCGACCGGCAGGCCGGCCAGACGGGCGACGCGTTCGACGCGGCGCTCGCGCGCTGGCGCGCGGAGGATCCCGCGCACGACGCGGCATGGCGTCATATCGAAACGATGCAGCGCAGGTTCGG
>NZ_JAAGPM010000177.1:0-13596 GCF_017104865.1 Burkholderia sp. Ac-20349 | reverse complement strand
ACACCGACACAGGCAGCACACCGACACAGGCAGCACACCGACACAGGCAGCACACCGACACAGGCAGCACACCGACACAGGCAGCACACCGACACAGGCAGCACACCGACACAGGCAGCACACCGACACAGGCAGCACACCGACCCGCCGAAATGTCCGCACGCACCGCACCGTGAATAGCGAGCTACCTCACCCTGCAATCGCACGCTTTATGCGCATAAACCAACCGACCTACGACACCCCCGCCAGCATCCTTTACGGTCCGAAACACCCATCGTATTGATCTGGCGTGCAGGCATTTATTCACCGCCTCGCGATAGTGTCCCACCCACCTTTATGCGCATAAACCCATTGATTCATTGACGCGCATACCGAACAGCACTCCCCTCTCACGGTTCATCGCTCCGTTTTATCCGCCTGCCTTTACGAAGCAGTGAGTCCAGGCCTGATCCCGCGCCGACTGCCCCACCAGGCCCCCGATGCAGACTGGCTACAATACAGGGCTCTCCCCTCCTGGCCTGAATGATGATCACGATCTACCACAACCCCCGATGCTCGAAGTCGCGCGAGACGCTTGCGTTGGTCGAGTCGCTGAATACCACCGGTGCACCGTTGAATGTCGTCGAGTACCTGAAGGCACCGCCGACGGTCGAGGAACTGGAAGCGCTGCATCGGCAGCTTGGTCGCCCGGTTCGCGACATGCTGCGCGACGGTGAGGCGCCGTACAAGGAGCTGAATCTCGCCCGCGCCGATCTGACCGATGTGGAAGCCTATGCGGCGATTGCCGCTCATCCGATTCTGCTGCAGCGTCCCATCGTCGTTTATCGCGGCAAGGCAGCCATCGGCCGGCCGCCCGAATCCGTGCAGGCGCTGTTCGAATAATTCTTGCCCGCCGTATTTTTCTGATTGCGTCAGCCCGGCGCAAGTGTTCGCACAAGCATCGGCAATCGAAGCCAGCCCGATCGCCGGGCAGCACGCCACCACCGCCCTGACGATCGGCAGTCACGCGATCCAGGCTTAGCTTTCCCCGGACGACGCACCGTCATCATCCGGGGAAGGCCCCCGCCCCGCCGCTGCTTTCGCGGCTGTCCGCAATAGCGCGATCTGCCCGCGATAGGCCCTGCAGCCGCTGCAGGTCGGCAGGTGTACGCGCACCTGCAGCCGCTCATGCAGGGTCAGATGCCGGTCGAGCGCATCCGACAGCAGTCGCGTCACGTCAGTACATTTCCCCGGCAGCATCTTCGGTCGTCAGTCCTTGTTCGCTCAGGCAGGTTCGCAGGCGCGTGCGCGCCCGATACAGCAGCACGCTGCAATGATTCGTCGTCAGCGTCAATTCGCTGCAGATGTCCATAATCTCGACGTCGAGGAATTCGCGCATCATGAATACGCGCCCGATCTGCTCCGGCAGGTGATCGAGGCACGCCTCGAACAGCGCCCAGAACTGCTGCTGCTGCAACAGCGTTTCGGGGCGAGGCCACGGCCGCGGCTTCGCATGCGCGGCCCAGTGCCCGTTTTCCTTGAACAGCTCGCGATCGAGCACGGATTCGCCGTCGAGCTCGGCATCGAGCGCGGACAGGCTCACCGTTCGCTGCCGCGCGCGCAGCACGTCGATCAGCTTGTTGCGCAGGATGCCGAACACCCAGGTCTTGTGAGCCGACAGCCCCACGAAATCGCCCGCATGCGACCACGCGGCGGCGAGCGCTTCCTGCACGGCATCTTCGGCCGCGTCGGCATCGCGGAGCTGGAGTCGCGCGAAGCGCAGCAGGTCGCGCCGCAGCTGCGCGAGATAGGCGGGGTCGTCGTAGGCGGACGGCATGTCTGGTTGCGTGTCTCGAGGCAAGGGCACTTGCGCCGCCCGGCAGGCGCGTCGCGGTGCGAGCAGCTTACTGGGCGTCGTGCCGGGCTGCAACGCATGTTCCGTCGCGAATTCACGAAATCGGCCGGCGCGCTGCGCTATGCTTGCCGAACCCTGTGTCGCGTGTCGGCGGCGACCCGCGGCGGGCAATCTGTAACGTCAGAACATAACGGCCAAGTTATCCACAATTTCTGTGGAAAACCTTGTGGAAAGTCGGCCGGACGGCCCCGTGGGACGGTTCGCGGGCTGGCTTGCCTATAAACAGACCTTTGTCGCTCGTTCGGAAGCAATCGATCCGATTCCTCACTCACCGGAAGGAGAATGCCATGTCCTATCGCATTGCTGTGGTTGTCGGCAGCCTGCGTCGCGCTTCGTGGAACCGCGCGCTCGCGCACGCCGTGATCTCGCTCGCCCCCGCCGATTTTTCGTTCGAGTTCGTCGAGATCGGCGAGCTGCCGCTGTACAGCCAGGACTATGACTCGGATTTCCCGGAAGTCGCGAAGCGCTTCAAGCAGTCGATCGAAGCCGCCGACGCGCTGCTGTTCTTCACGCCCGAGTACAACCGGTCGATTCCGGGCGTGCTGAAGAATGCAATCGACTGGGGTTCGCGCCCGTGGGGTTCCAACTCGTGGTCGGGCAAGCCGGGTGCAGTGCTCGGCACGTCGCCGGGCGCGACGGGCACCGCCCTCGCGCAGCAGCACCTGCGCAATGTGCTCGCGTACCTCGATGTGAAGACGCTCGGTCAGCCCGAGATGTTCATCAAGCACGACCCGGCGCGCATCGACGATCAGGGCCAGATTCTCAGCGAAGACACCCGCAAGTTCCTGCAGGGCTTCGTCGATCGCTACACGGGCTGGGTGCGCCTGCTGAAGTCGGCCTGAGCGTCGCACCTGTTCATGCCGCCGGCGCCGGCCCGCACGCAGCGGGTCACGTGCCGGCGTGCCGCGCGTCGCGCGCTTCGCGGATGCCCAGCAGGATCTCGTCGAGCAGCGCGATGTCGAACGGCTTCGACAGCACGCGGACGTTGACGGTGCGCGTGCGGTCGAGCTCCTCCGCGTAACCCGTGACCAGAATCACGGGCAGTTTCTCCGGCCGCTTGTCGACTGCTTCGGCGAGGTCGATGCCGTTCAGGCTGCCCGGCATGTGGATATCCGAAATCACGAGATCGAACGCATCGTTCGCGGCTGCGCCCTCGATCAGGCGCAATGCGTCGTCGGCGGTGGGCGCGTAGGTCACGCGGTGCCCGAGCAGCGACAGCAGCGCTTCGGTGCCGGCCGCGACTTCGCTGTTGTCCTCGACGAGCAGCACGTGCAGGCCGGCAAGCGCGCCTGCCCCCGCGTCGTGCGCGATCGCCGGCGGACGCGCGACGACATCCTCGGCGCGTGCGCGCGGCAGGTAGAGGCGCACCGAGGTGCCGGCGCCGACCGCGCTGTCGATCGTCGCGAGGCCGCCCGAGCGTTCGCAGAACGCGAACACCTGCGGCAGGCCGAGCCCCGTCCCCATCCCCTGCGCCTTCGTCGTGAACAGCGGTTCGAACGCGCGCGCGAGCACGTCGGGCGCCATGCCCGACCCCGTATCGTCGAGCGCGATCTGCACGAAATCGCCGGTCAGCGGAAAGCCGTCTTCGCGACGCAGCGTCACGTTGCGCGCGCCGACCGTGAAGCGGCCGCCGGCCGCCATCGCGTCGCGGGCGTTGACCGCGAGGTTGATCACCGCGAGTTCGAGCTCCGCGACGTCGACGCGAATCGGCCAGACGCCGGGCTCGATCGCAACGACCAGCGACGATTTCGAACCGAGCGACGTCTTCAGCAGTTCGCGGCACGTGCCGACCCATTGCCCGACGTCGATCGTCTCGTTGTGCAGCGGCTGCTTGCGCGCGACGCCGAGGAGCTGGCGCGTGAGCGACTGCCCGTTCTTCAGCGCGCGTTCGATCGCGCCGAGTTCCTTGTCGAGATGCTGGACGCCGCGCCGCCGCACGATCTGCACGTTGCTCGAAATGATCATCAGCAGGTTGTTGAAGTCGTGCGCGACACTGCCGACGAGGTTGCCGAGCGCCTGCATCTTGCGCGACTGCCGGTACGCCGATTCGATCGAGCGCCGCATCGACGCTTCGGCCTGCCAGCGGTCCCACGCCTCCTCTTCCGCCTTCAGCCGCTTGAGCGACAGCCAGATCACGGACCACAGCGCGATCGACGGCGCGAACATCGAGATGAACAGCACGCTCAGGTGTTCGTACCATTCACGCCAGATCGCCGACGTGCGGTACGCGCACGTCACGTAGACGGGATAGCTGCCGACCTGGCGATACGCGACGATCTCGCTGCTCGCGCCGTCGTGGCGCACGCGCACGACGCCGGCGCGCGGATCGTTGCGCGCGTCGCCGAACGTGACCGCGCGATCGGTGTGCGCGAGTGCGGGCGGCGGCGGATACGACGCGATCACCGCGCCGTCCGAGCGTGCGAGCGCCATCGTCATCGGCGTGCTGGCGCCGCCGAGCAGGTCGCGGTAGAACGCGTTGAAATACGACGACTTCAGCGCGATCGACACCATCCCGGCGAACGAGCCGTCGCTGTGGCGTCGTGCGACGCCCGTGTTGAACACGGGAATGTTCTCGAGCTTGAGCGGCCCCATCATCAGCCGCGAGATGTGTTCGATCACCTTGCCGTCGCGGATGCCGGCGAAGTCGTCGCGGTTCGCGATCGACGCATAGGGCGCCGGATAGTACAGGCTGTTCGCGAGCAGCATCCCGCTCGCGCCGAAGATCGATACGGCGGCCACCTGCGGATAGCCGCCGCCGATCGTGTTCAGCGCTTCGTGGATGTCGGACTCCCGGTTGCGCACGGTCGCGTCGTCCATGTCCTGCACGAGATCGACGATGCGCGCATCGAGCGTTTCGCTCAGGTCGAACACCTTGAGCGCGTGCTCCTCGGCCACGCGCACGGTGCGCATCGTCACGTCGCTCGCGGCGGCCTCGCGCGTCTTCAGGTCGCTGTACGCCATCACCACGACGTAGATGCAGGGCAGCACGATCGCCGCGACGAGCAGCACGATCAGCGTCACACGGCGCACCGCGAAATCGTGCTCGGGCGCACCGGCCGCATAGTTGCCGTCGTCCTGCCAGTCGTCGGCGGGTGGGGAGGCGGGAGCGTGGGAGTCGGCGGGCCGGTCGGACGTCATCGAAGAAGCGGGTGAGGCGGAGGTGCCTGCCATCATAAACGAGTTGCGATGGCCCGCTGCACGGCCCCGGACGCCAGTAACCCTGTCGATTCCGACAGGGGGAAATTGTCAGATTGAAAACGCGACGAATCCGGCAGCGCAAACGTACACAAGGAAAAATTTTGCGTGCTTATCTCGAAAATGGTCGCGGCTGTTTTCGGAATGGCGTGCGTTTGGATCGATTCTGTTCGAAATGGTGAATATGGCGAGTTGCATCGCCTCCGGTTTACTCAGAGAATCGCGCCTTGCTTTCCCTATGACAGATATATGCGCCCGCGCGCGGCCGCCAGGCGGTTGCCCGTGCCCGAACGCATGGCGCCTCAAGAAATGCGCCGCGCGGTCGTTAACGCGAGAGAGACCACTCCGTATACCGCATCGCCCCATGTCTTTGCCGATTGTAATTGCCGACGATTCGCTGCTCGCTCGCAAACTTCTGACAAAGGCGCTGCCGGGAGGCTGGGACGTCGATGTCGCGTATGCCGCGAATGGTCGAGAGGCCCTGGCGCTCTATCGTGACGGCAAAGCTTCCGTAATGTTTCTGGACCTGACGATGCCCGACATGAGCGGCTATCAGGTCCTGGAGACACTGCGCCACGAAGATCTGAACACGTTCGTGATCGTGGTATCCGCCGATATCCAGCCGCAGGCGCAAGCACGCGTGCGCGAATTGGGCGCGATCGCATTCGTTGCCAAGCCCGTGACGTCGGAGGCGTTGCTGCCCATTCTCAAGGAGTATGGGTTGTATGCCTGACTCGGTGTTCACGGCGGAGCAACGCGACGCGTTGCAGGAGATCGCCAATCTTGCAATGGGCCGCGCCGCCGCGCGGCTCGCGTTGCTGCTCGGGCACTTCATCGAGCTGTCGGTGCCGCGCGTGCGGGTCGTGAAAGCGGCCGACGCGGGCGATGCGCTGCGCGAGATGACGGGCATCCACGACAACGTGACCGCCGTGCGCCAGGGCTTCCGTTCCGACATCAAGGGCGAGGCGATCGTGCTGTGCCGCACCGCGGGCATCGCGCGGCTGATGTCGGTCGTCGACCGCACGTTCGGTGACGGCGTGTACGGCGGGATGGCGACGCCCGACGAAGTCGTGTTCGACGTCGCGAACGTGCTGATGGGCGCGTGCGTCGCGTCGATCCTCGACGAGCTCGGCCGCAAGCCCGTGTTCTTTCCGCCGGGGCTGCTCGGCGCGAACGTGTCGTTCGACGACGTATTTCAGCCGACCGAACTGGCCTGGAGTGTCGCATTGCTGCTCGAGGTGAACTTCGGGCTCGAGGACCACGCGTTCCGGGCCCACTTCGTGATGCTGATGGCCGAGGATTCGATCCGGCTGATGGGCGACGCGCTCGACGCGTTGCTGTCCGCGCTATGACGGCCGCCACCCCGTCGCTGAGCGACCTCGTGATCGAGCGGGTCGGCTTCGGCCTGTTCGTGCTCGACCGCGCGATGACCGTCCTGATGTGGAATCGCTTCATGCAGGACCACAGCGGCATCCCGGCCGCCGACGTGATCGGCCGCAACCTGTTCGACTGCTTTCCCGACCTGCCGCGCGCATGGCTGTCACGCAAGCTCGAGAGCGTGTTCCAGCTCGGCAGCTTCGCGTTCAGCTCGTGGGAGCAGCGGCCCTACCTGTTCCGCTTCGAGCACGACCGGCCGATCACGGGCGGCGTCGACTACATGCAGCAGGACTGCACGTTCATGCCGCTCACGCGCGGCCGCGACGTCGAAGCCGTGTGCGTGACGATCTCGGACGTCACGCATGTGAGCGTGATGCAGCGCGAGCGCGAGGAAGCGGTCGCGAAGCTGCGCGAACACGCGAATCGCGACGGCCTGACCGGTATCGCGAACCGGCGCTTCTTCGAGGCGCGGCTCGGCGACGAATTCGCGCGCTGGCAGCGCTACGGCGGCGACATGTCGGTGCTGCTGTTCGACCTCGACCACTTCAAGACGATCAACGACCGGTTCGGGCATGCGGCCGGCGACGCCGTGCTGCGCGAGACGGCGCGGCGCGTCGCGTCGATCGTGCGGTCGCAGGATACGTTCGGCCGCTTCGGCGGCGAGGAATTTGCGCTGCTGCTGCCGTGCACGAATCTCGACGAGGCGATGCTCGTCGCCGACAAGGTGCGCGATGCGATCGGCAGCATGCCGGTCGATGCCGAGGGCGTCAGCGTGCCGGTGACGGCGAGCGTCGGCGGCGCGTGTGCGAAGACCGGCGCGCCGACCAGTGACGTGCTCGTCAACGAGGCCGACGCCGCGCTCTATCGCGCGAAGCGGCTCGGGCGCGACCGTTCGGTCGCCTACGCATAGACGCACCCGGGATCGCGCCCGCCCCGCCCCGCTGCGCGCGGAGCGGATGCGCGCAGCGCGTACCGCGCTCAGCTCTTCGCGATATCGGCCAGTACGCCGGCCAGCACGGCCGGCTGCGACATGAACGGCGAATGGCTGCTGTCGAGCTGGTGCACGTGGGTCGGGTTGCCGGGCGTGAACGCGTCGGCTTCGTCGATGAAGCGCTGCTGCAGCGCGGGCAGGATCACGCGATCCTGCAGGCACTTGATGTAGTGGCGGTCGATCGCGCCCCAGCGCGCGGCGGTCGTCGGGATCGAGGTCGCGAACGGCGCGGCCGGCACGTCGCAGGTCATCAGGTTCGCGACGGCTTCGAAGTCGGCCTGCGGCACGTCGTCGTACAGCGCCCGCTTCGCGGTCTCGCGATACGCAGCGTCGCCGCTGCGCGGATCGATGCGCAGCGCACCGGCGACGCGCGGGCTCGCGAGCATCAGCGGGCCGAGCATTTCACCCTTGTTCTCGGGCGCGCGCACGTAGTCGAGGCCCGGCACGCCTGACGCGGGCATGAAGGCCGCGAGATAGACGATCTTCGCGATCTTGTCCGGCGCGCGTTCGGCGGCCGCCGTGATCGCAAGGCCGCCCATGCTGTGCCCGACGAGCACGACCTTGCCGTGGCCGAGCGCGTAGGCGTCGTCGACCGCCTGCATCACCTGCGTGGCGTAATCGTCGAGCGTCGTGTTCGCGACCGGCGACGGCTCGGCGCCGAACGCATCCGGGTCGAGCGGGCGTGCGAGGTAGGAAGCGGGAAAGCGGGCATTGATGCCGTGCGCGGGCAGGTCGCGCGCGATCGACAGGTGGCCGCGCGCGGCCAGCGCGGCCGCGACGTGCGCGTAGCACCACGCGCCGTGCCAGGCGCCGTGCACGAGCACGAAAACGGGATGATCGGACTGCGGGGTGGCGCTTGCGTTCGTCTCCATGGTGTCCGGGTATCGATATTTTGAGAAAGGTGTCATCTTAGACGAACCCGCGTGCGCCCAGACGAGCCGGCTTGGATCTGTCCCTCTTGTCTCGTACAGGCCACATTTCGTCCATATCTGATTTGAATTTATCGCGAAGCACGCTAATTTGTTGCTTTGCCAGCGATTGCGCCCCATGAACGTCGACTATCTCTTCTACCGGAGGCCGGACAAACCCGGCCCCTATTCGCTCGACGACCTCGGCGACATCGCGCCGCCGATCGGCCCGGGCGACCTGGTGCGCGCGGGCATCGCGCGCGTGTTCGCGCAGATCGACTGGCAGGAATCGCCCGATGTGCCGGGCGCGTGGTTCGGCACCGGAGGCGCGACATTCCAGTACACCGCGGAGCCCGACGGCCGTGTGACGAGTTTCATGGGCTCGCGCCTCGAACGCCGCTCGATGCTGCAGCTCACCCGCGAAATGGGGCTCATTGCGCTCGACCTGCAGCGCGACATCGTTTACGGCTGACGCGCCGCCGGCGCCTGTACCCGCCCAGGCCGGACGCGCTTGCCTGTCAACGGCTTCCGGCACGCCGTCGCACGCGGCGCGTGTCCGCCATCGAACTTCAAAGATTGCTATACTTTCGCCCAATTCCGGCTTCCGGCCGGTAATTTGTGCCTGTCTGCGTCGATCGTTCGCATATCTCGCACGCATTTGACACCCTGACCATCCCAGCCGGGCATGGCTTCTTCAATCGCCCCGCGTGGGTGTCTCCGTGGAGCTCGTCTTGGCCGTTTCCAATTCCGTCGTGGACGAACAAGAAACCGACGCCGCTGCCGTCACATCGAGCAGTTCTTTCTATCTTGCGATGCGCATCCTGCCGGCCGTGCAGCGCGACGCGATGTTCCAGGTCTACGCGTTTTGCCGCGCGGTCGACGACATCGCCGACAGCGACCTGCCGCGCGCCGAGCGCAACGCGGGCCTCGATCGCTGGCGCGCGGACATCGACGCGTGCTTCGCCGGCCGCCCGCCGCGCCACCTGGCCGCGCTCGACCGCGAGATCCGCGCATTCAACCTGCAGCGCGACGATTTCCACGCGATGATCGACGGGATGGCGATGGATGCGGCTGAAGACATCTGCGCGCCCGACGAACCGACGCTCGACCTCTTCTGCGATCGCGTGGCGAGCGCGGCGGGCCGGCTGTCGGTGAGGATTTTCGGGATGCCGGAAGCCGAAGGGATCACGCTGTCGCATCACCTCGGCCGCGCGCTGCAGCTGACCAACATCCTGCGCGACATCGACGACGATGCGGCGATCAACCGTTGCTACCTGCCGCGCGAGCTGCTCGCGCGCGAAGGCATCGCGATCACCGATCCGGCGACGATCGTGCGCAATCCGGGGCTGCCGCGCGTGTGCGCGACGCTGGTCGAGCACGCACTCGAGCATTTCCGCCAGGCCGACGCGGTGATGGATACCTGCCCGCGTGCGCAGGTGAAGGCGCCGCGCATCATGTCGGGTGCGTATCGCTGCATTCTCGAAGCCGCGATCGCACGCGGCTTTGCCTTCCCGCGCGCACCGCTGCGCAAGCCGAAGGCGCGCATGCTGATGATCGCCGCGCGCTACGCGCTGTTCTGAGCCGACCGAGTCGATGCCCAGGACCGTCCACGTGATCGGCGCCGGCCTTGCCGGCTTGTCGGCCGCGGTCGAACTGCAACGCCGCGGGCGACGCATCGTGCTGCACGACGCGCACGCGCAGGCGGGCGGACGCTGCCGCTCATGGTTCGACGGGACGCTGAACACGACGCTCGACAGCGGGCTGCACACGGTGTTCGCGGGACAGCCCGCGACGCAGCGCTACCTGCGCGCGATCGGCGCGGCCGACCAACTGGCAGGGCCCGCGCTGCCTGAATTCCCGGTCGTCGACGTCGCGTCGCAGCAGCGCTGGACGCTGCGCTTCGGCAACGGGCGCTGGCCGTCGTGGCTGTTCGATGCCGCGTCGCGCGCGCCGGACACGACGCCGCTCGACTATCTCGCGCTTGCCCCGCTCGCGTTCGCGCGCATGGGCCGCTCACTCGCACAGACGATGCGATGCGACGGCATGCTGTGGGAACGTTGGCTGCGGCCGTATTTCCTCGGTGTGCTGAACGTCGAGCCGCGCCATGCGAGTGCCGAACTCGCGCGTGCGGCGCTGTACGGCACGTTTGCCGCGGGCGGCCCCGGCTGCCGTCCGCTCGTCGCGCGCCACGGTCTCGGCAGCGCCTTCGTCGAACCGGCGCTGCGGATGCTGCAGCACGGCGGCGCGCAGATCCGGCTGAACTCGCGGCTCGACGCGTTCGAATTCGGCGCGCACGGCAATGCGGTCGACGCGGTCTCGGTCGGCGGCGAGCGCGTCGATCTCGCGCCCGGCGACGCCGTCGTGCTGGCCGTGCCGCCCGAGGTCGCGCAGCCGCTCGTGCCCGAACTCACCGCGCCCGATACGTTCAGCGCGGTCGTGACCGCGTATTTCGCGGTCGAAGCGCCGGCCGGCAATGCGCTGCAGACGGCCGTCGTGAACGGCGTCGTCGATGCGGTGCGCACCGGCGGCGGCCAGCTCGCGGCGACGATCCGCGACGCGGGCCGCTGGCTCGACACGCCGCGCGACACGCTCGCGCGGCGCATCTGGGAAGACATCGCGCGCGTGACCGGCGCGAACCCGGAAACCATCCCCGCGTGGCAGCTCGTCGTCGAGCCGCGCGCGGGCTTTGCGGCGGTGCCGTCGCAGGAAATGAAGCGTCCGGCCGTGCGTACGCGCTGGACCAATCTCGTGCTGGCAGGCGACTGGATTGCCACCGGCTTGCCCGCCACGATCGAGGGCGCGATCCGTTCCGGCCAGCTGGCCGCGGACGTGCTCCAGACACAGTAAGTAAAAGAGGGACCGATGAACGATCTCACCGAAATGGCTACCCTGTCCGCCGGCACCGTGCCGGCCGGCGTCGATACGGCCGTCGCGCGTGCGACCGACGCGCTGCTGGCCGCGCAGAACGCGGACGGACACTGGGTCTACGAACTCGAAGCCGACTCGACGATTCCCGCCGAATACGTGCTGCTCGTCCACTATCTGGGCGAGACGCCGAATCTCGAGCTCGAGCAGAAGATCGGCAAGTATCTGCGCCGCATCCAGCAGGCCGACGGCGGCTGGCCGCTGTTCACCGACGGCGCGCCGAACATCAGCGCGAGCGTGAAGGCGTATTTCGCGCTGAAGGTGATCGGCGACGACGAGAATGCCGAGCACATGCAGCGCGCGCGCCGGGCCATCCACGCGATGGGCGGCGCCGAGATGTCGAACGTGTTCACGCGTATCCAGCTCGCGCTGTACGGTGCGATTCCGTGGCGCGCGGTGCCGATGATGCCGGTCGAGATCATGCTGCTGCCGCAGTGGTTCCCGTTCCACCTGTCGAAGGTGTCGTACTGGGCGCGCACCGTGATCGTGCCGCTGCTCGTGCTGAACGCGAAGCGCCCGATCGCGAAGAACCCGCGCGGCGTGCGCATCGACGAACTGTTCATCGACCCGCCCGTCAACGCCGGGCTGCTGCCGCGCCAGGGCCACCAGAGCGCCGGCTGGTTCGCGTTCTTCCGCGTGGTCGACCGTGCGCTGCGCGCGGTCGACGGCCTGTTCCCGAACTACACGCGCGAACGCGCGATCCGCCAGGCCGTGTCGTTCGTCGACGAGCGCCTGAACGGCGAGGATGGCCTCGGCGCGATCTATCCGGCGATGGCCAACTCGGTGATGATGTACGACGCGCTCGGCTACGCGGAAGATCACCCGAACCGCGCGATCGCGCGCAAGTCGATCGAGAAGCTGCTCGTCGTGCAGGACGACGAAGCATATTGCCAGCCGTGCCTGTCGCCGGTGTGGGACACGTCGCTCGCCGCGCATGCGCTGCTCGAAACGCGCGACGCGCGGGCCGAGGACGCCGCGATCCGTGGCCTCGAATGGCTGCGCCCGCTGCAGATCCTCGACGTGCGCGGCGACTGGATCTCGCGCCGCCCGCACGTGCGGCCCGGCGGCTGGGCGTTCCAGTACGCGAACGCGCACTACCCGGACGTCGACGATACGGCGGTGGTCGCGGTGGCGATGGAGCGCGCACAGCAACTCAAGCAGAACGATGCGTATCGCGAGTCGATCGCGCGGGCGCGCGAGTGGGTCGTCGGGATGCAGAGCAGCGACGGCGGCTGGGGCGCGTTCGAACCGGAAAACACGCAGTACTACCTGAACAACATCCCGTTCTCGGATCACGGCGCGCTGCTCGATCCGCCGACCGCCGACGTGTCGGGCCGCTGCCTGTCGATGCTGTCGCAGCTCGGCGAGACGCCGCTGAACAGCGAGCCGGCCCGTCGCGCACTCGACTACATGCTCAAGGAGCAGGAACCGGACGGCAGCTGGTATGGCCGCTGGGGGATGAACTACGTGTACGGCACGTGGACGGCACTGAGCTCGCTGAACGCGGCCGGCCTGACGGCGGACGATCCGCGCATGAAGCGCGGCGCGCAGTGGCTGCTGTCGATCCAGAACAAGGACGGCGGCTGGGGCGAGGACGGCGACAGCTACAAGCTGAACTATCGCGGCTTCGAGCAGGCGCCGAGCACCGCGTCGCAAACCGCATGGGCACTCCTCGGCCTGATGGCGGCCGGCGAGGTGAACAACCCGGCGGTGGAGCGTGGCATCGACTACCTGATCGCCGAGCAGAACGAAGAGGGCCTGTGGGACGAGGTGCGCTTCACGGCGACGGGCTTCCCGCGCGTGTTCTACCTGCGCTACCACGGCTATCGCAAGTTCTTCCCGCTGTGGGCGCTCGCCCGCTATCGCAACCTGAAGCGCGACAACACGACGCGCGTGACGGTCGGGCTGTAACGCGTGGCGCCGCAACCCACCGGCACGTTGCCCGTCATCGCCGTGACGGGGATGGCGTTCGAGGCGCGCATCGCGCGCGGCGACGGTGTCGAAGCCGTCTTTGCCGCACGGGCCGACCGGCTCGAACGCGCGCTGACCGAGGCGACCGCGCGCGGCTGCGCGGGCATCGTGAGCTTCGGCACGGCGGGCGGGCTCGCGCCCGACCTGGCGCCCGGCGCACTCGTGATCGCGAGCGCGATCGACGGGCCGTTCGGACGCGTCGAGACCGATACGGGCTGGAGCGCACGGCTCGTCGCCGCGCTGCAGGACACGCCGGTCTGGGCGCGCGTCACGCGCGGCACGATTGCGGCCGTCGGCGCGCCGGTCGTCAGCGAACAGGACAAGACGTCGCTGCA
>NZ_JAAGPM010000176.1:0-240 GCF_017104865.1 Burkholderia sp. Ac-20349 | reverse complement strand
GATTATTAAAAAAAAAAAAAAAATAAAAAAATAAAAAAAAAAAAAAAAAAAAAAAAAAAACAGAAAAGAAATGATACAATGAGTAAATGAGATCATACAATAGTATAATGTGTGAACATGATACATTACACCATAATTGTCGTCGTAGCACTCTAGCAACAACAATATATGACTGTACAGCACACTACTAACCGCACATATGTCATAAACAGGCTACTGAAGTGCACATCAGAGTGAGTA
>NZ_JAAGPM010000175.1:0-14221 GCF_017104865.1 Burkholderia sp. Ac-20349 | reverse complement strand
GTTCGGTGCCGCGGGCGCCGTCGGGGGGGGGATCGCGCCGCCGCCCGCCGGGTGGGTCGCCGGGTACGACATGGCGCTTGCGCTGGGCGCGGTTGCGGGGGTGCCGCCTGCCGGCATGGCCGGGGTGCGCGGCCCGGGCGACGGGCACGACGGCGCGGGGCGGCACGCGAACCCCCGCCCCGAACCCCCCCGACCCCGCCCGCCGCGTGCCTCGGTCCGGCGTCCGGGTCCTTTCAGCGCCGCCGCGCTACACAACAGGGGCACCCGGTGCTTACGGAGCTGACCCCTGGGCGCCGTCGGGATGGTGATCGCGCCGCCGCTCGCGGGCTGGATCGCCGGGTACGACATGACGCTTGCGCTGGCCGTGTTCGCGGTGTTGCCGCTTGCCGGACTGGCCGGGTTGCGCGGCCGGCGCGACGGTCACGACGGCGCGGTGCGGCAGGCAACGCCTCGCCTGAAACCGACCGAGCCGCGCCTGCGGCTGCCCTGGTTCGGCGCGCTGGCGCTTTACAGCGCCGTCATGATCGCGAACAGCGCACTCGGGTTCTACGTGATCGACCGCCTGGGCGTGAGCGCGCAGGCCGCGCCGCTCACGACCGGGTATGCGCTCGGCAGCGCGGGCCTCGGGCTGATCGTGACGCAGGCGCTGGTCGGGCGCTTCCGGTCGGTTGCGCCCGTGCAGTGGTTGCGCTGGGGCGCGCTCGCGGGCGGCGCCGGATTCGCGTCGGTGCTGATGGCCGAGGCCACGCAGCCGCTCACGCTGTGTGCGAGCTATCTCGTCGCCGCATGCGGGATGGGCGCGGCGTTTCCGGCCGTGGCGGCACTGGCGAGTGCGCGGGTGGCGCCGCACGAGCAGGCTGCGTGCGCGGGCGCGATGTCGATGGCCCAGGGGCTCAGTATGGTGATCGGGCCGCTGGCCGGCGCGATGCTGTACGAGCTGCATCCGGCCATGCCGTTCGCGTCGATCGGCGTAATGCTGGCACTGGTTTCCGTTGCCGCTTCATGGCCGGGAGCGCGTGCGGCGGATGCATAGCGGCGCACCTGCGCGCGCCGGGCGACTCGCCGCGATACATGCGGCGCGAACGAGGGGCCGGCGAGCCGACGCGTGACGTCAAGCTTTGTCAAATTGTGGCGATATCACGATGCCTGACGTTTCAGGCCGTGTCCGAAGGCTGTCATGCCCCGGTTGATTGAGTATCCTTGAATTCGATTCGCGGGACTCATGCAATCACAACCGGGAGGCTTCACATGAATGCACGTCTATACCGCGCGACCGTTGCCGGCGCGCTGATCGGATTGCTCGCGCCGTTTTCGGTGGCGCATGCACAACTTGGCGACGTCCTGAAGCAGGTCGGCGGCGGCGGCGATTCAGGCAGCAGCGCAGGCGGTGCGCTCGGCAACCTCGGCGGCCTCGGCGGCGCATTGACGGGCGGTGGCGGTGCGTCGCTGATGTCGGGCAGCACCGGCAACGTCGCGGGCCTGCTGCAGTTCTGCATCCAGAACAACTATCTCGGCGGGGCATCCGGCGGCGCGTCGTCGGTGAAGGACGCGCTGATGGGCAAGCTCGGCGGCAACGCGTCGTCCGACAGCGGCTATACGAGCGGCGCGAGCGGCGTCCTCGACGCCGGCAACGGCAGCAAGCTCGACCTGAGCGGCGGCGGCCTGAAGCAGCAGGTGACCAAGCAGATCTGCGACAAGGTACTGACGCAGGCGAAGTCGCTGCTGTAAGTTTCCCGGCGCGTGGCGGTGCGGGGTGCGCGACATACCTGCGCAGGTCATGCCGGCTGTCACGCGCACATCATCGACGCAAAGACGGGCGGCCGCGCGACGCCGCGGCCCGCGCGCATGGACTCAATCGGCCAGCCGCTTGTCGGCGAGCGCCTTGCAGCAGTCTTCGTAGACCCATTGCACGAGTTTCGCCCGATAGTCGAGATCGTCGGTATCGACGATTTCCTCGACCGCGTCGCGCGCCCACGACGCATCGACGAACCCGGCATGCCGCTTCGCGATGTCCTGCGCGAGCGCGGCGAGCCTGGCGACCACGAGCCAGTCGGCCTGACGGTGATGGCGGTCGAGCCAGCGGTGCGCGGCCTGGACCTGGAACGTGGCGTCCGGCCACGATTCGTTGAGGTAAAACGCGCCGAGGTTGCCGCAGGTGAGCCAGCAAAGCAGCTCGAGGCGGTCTTGCGAGCCGAGGATATGGGGTGCGTCGGACATGGCAGCGCTCACGAAATACGTCGATTCCGGGCGGCACCGGTTGCAATGAGCCGGTGCCGATAATAAAAACATAGCACGATGCGGGCCCGGCCGCGCACCCGGGCGGATGCTGACATGGCGGTGACGAAACGGACGCTGCGCGGGCGTGGATGGCCGACGGCGAAGTGAGGGGGCAGCGGGAACGGAAAGTGCGGGAGCGCGTGACGAATCACGCGCCAGGATGCGGCCGGGGAACGGCCGCTTGCGCCGCGAAACGGGCCCGTTGCCGGGCTCGCCGCAGCCCGGCACGCGGGCTGCGGATGAGGCGGTTCAGGTCGTCGTGTGCGTGGCGCGCGCGATCGAGCGGATGCTGCGCTCGACGCGGATCAGGATGATCAGCACCGCGAGCGACACGAACGAGTACAGCGCGACGAGTGCGGCGACGCCGGCGTAGCGCGCGGTCTGGCCGTTCTCGGCCGCCGTTTCTTCCGCGGCCTTCTTCTCGTTGTCGATCGCGGTGCGGCGTGCGTCGTAGCGCTCGGAGAAGTCGCGCATGACCGCCGACACGACGTCGGTGTACGCCTGCTCGCGCGCATATTCGTCGCCGTGCCCGGTGACCTTCTTCTTGACGCTGGCCGCGACGTCCGCGCGCGACAGCACCTTGTCGAGATACGCGATCTGCTGCTCGTAGTACGCGACGTCAGGATGGTCGTCGTCGCCGAGCACGCGCTGGAACGACGGCTCGTACGCGTCGCGATCGACCGCGTAGTCCGACGACAGGGCCGCGCGGCCGTGCTTCTGCACGATGCCGGACAGTTGCGTCGACAGGCGCAGCGCGGGCGACGCGTTGTCGTCCTTGGCTGCTGCGCCGTCGGCGGCCGGCGTGGCCTTGGCGGGTGCGTCGTTCTCCCACGCGAACGATGCTGGATCGACCTGGATGGCCGAATCGACCTTCGGCGGTTTCGACAGGCGCGCATCGAGTGCGACCGCGCCGAATATGACCCCGCCGATCAGGACCGCGGTCGCGAACAACAGCACGATCACGCGCAGTACCTGAAGATAGCCGCCCTCGATTTTGGTCAGGATGCTCAAGGCATTCTCCTTTCTTATGATGAATGAGGCGCCGAGGCTAAAGAGCTTTCGAATGGCTGTCAATCGTCATACCGGCCGACCGAAACGCTCGCTAGAATGTCGGCTTTCCTGGAGGCGGAAAACGATGAAAATCTACGACCAGTTCTATATCGACGGCGCGTGGCGCAAACCGGCCGGCACCGGCACGATCGACGTGATCGACTCGGGCACCGAAGCCGTGATCGGCCGGATTCCGGAAGGCGTCGCATCCGACGCGCAGGATGCGATCCGCGCGGCGCGCGCAGCTTTCGACGCATGGGCGGTCACGCCGCCCGCGACGCGCGCGGGCTACCTGCGCAAGATCGTCGAGCATCTGCAGGCGCGCAGCGAGGAACTCGCGCAGTCGATCACCGGCGAAGTCGGGATGCCGATCAAGCTGTCGCGCGCGATCCAGGTCGGCGGCCCGATCTACAACTGGAAGGCGTACGCGAAGCTCGCCGAGTCGTTCGAATTCGAGGCACAGGTCGGCAACTCGCTCGTCGTGCGCGAGCCGGTCGGCGTCGTCGCGGCGATCACGCCGTGGAACTACCCGCTCAACCAGGTGACGCTGAAGGTCGCGCCGGCGCTCGCGGCCGGCTGCACGGTGGTCCTGAAGCCGTCCGAGGTTGCGCCGCTCAACGCGTTCATGCTCGCCGAGGCGATTCACGAAGCCGGGCTGCCGGCCGGCGTGTTCAACCTCGTGTGCGGCTATGGCCCGGTGGTCGGCGAGGTGCTGGCCACCGATCCGGACGTCGACATGGTGTCGTTCACGGGTTCGACGCGCGCCGGCAAGCGCGTGGCCGAACTGGCGGCCGCGGGCGTCAAGCGCGTCGCGCTCGAGCTGGGCGGCAAGTCGGCCTCGGTGATCCTCGACGATGCCGATTTCGCGACGGCGGTGAAGGGCACGGTCAACGCGTGCTACCTGAACGCGGGGCAGACCTGCTCGGCGCACACGCGCATGCTGGTGCCGGAAGCGCGCTACGACGAGGCGCGCGCGATCGCGAAGGCGGCGGCCGAAACCTACGTCGCCGGCGATCCGCGGCAGGATGCGACGCGTCTCGGCGCGCTGGCATCGGCCGTGCAGCAGCAGCGTGTGCAGGACTACATCCAGCGCGGGATCGACGAAGGCGCGGAGCTCGTGACGGGCGGCACCGGTTTGCCGGAAGGGCTCGCGAAGGGCTTCTTCGTGAAGCCGACCGTGTTCGGCCGCGTCGATCCGAAATCGACGATCGCGCAGGAAGAGATCTTCGGGCCGGTGCTGTCGATCATCACGTATCGCGATGAAGACGAGGCCGTGCGGATCGCGAACGATTCGCCGTACGGGCTCGGCGGCGCGGTGTGGGCCGGCAGCGACGAACGCGCGATGGGCATCGCGCGCCGCATCCGCACCGGGCAGGTCGACATCAACGGCGGCACGTGGAACATGGCCGCGCCGTTCGGCGGCTACAAGCAGTCGGGGCACGGCCGCGAGAACGGCGTGTACGGGCTCGAAGAATATCTCGAGTACAAGTCGATGCAGCTCAAGCCCGCGAAGCCGGCCTGAGCGTTGCTCACGGCCTCAATCACGGCCTGAACCGGAAACGGCACGCTCGCGTGCCGTTTTTTTATTGACGGCCGTCAAGGTGCGCGTCGGTGGATCGTCGATCATCGCGGTTCCGATGTTCCGATGTTCTGATGAGGTAACCGATGACCGTACGCACTTCCTTTCCGCCGCTGACGATTCGCGGCCGCGCCTTGCTGCCTGTCGTGCAGGGCGGCATGGGCGTCGGCATTTCCGCGCACCGGCTCGCGGGCAGCGTCGCGCGCGAAGGCGCGGTCGGCACGATCGCGAGCATCGACCTGCGCCACCATCATGCCGACCTGCTCGCGCGTTGCCGCGCACAACCCGATCGCGCGACGCTAGAAGCCGCGAACCTCGAGGCGCTCGCCCGCGAGATCCGCCTCGCGAAGACCTACGGCGAAGGGCGCGGGATGATCGCGGTCAACGTGATGAAGGCGGTGAGCGCGCATGCGGATTACGTGCGGGTCGCATGCGACGAGGGGGCAGACGCGATCGTGATGGGCGCGGGCCTGCCGCTCGACCTGCCCGATCTCACGCAAGGACACGACATCGCGCTGATCCCGATCCTGTCGGACAGCCGCGGGATCGCGCTCGTGCTGAAGAAGTGGATGAAGAAGGGGCGCCTGCCCGACGCGATCGTGATCGAGCATCCGGCGCATGCGGGCGGCCATCTCGGCGTCACGCAGATCGACGACATGCACGACGGCCGGTTCGATTTCGCGCGCGTGCTCGACGAGACCGCGCAGGTGATGGCGTCGCTCGGGCTCGCGCGCGAAACGATCCCGCTGATCGTTGCGGGCGGGATCAACAGTCACGACACGGTGCGTGCGGCGTTCGAGGCCGGTGCGAACGGCGTGCAGGTGGGGACACCGTTCGCGGTGACGGAAGAGGGCGATGCGCATCCGCACTTCAAGCGCGTGCTCGCCGACGCGACACCCGACGACATCGTCGAATTCGTCAGCGTGACGGGGCTGCCCGCACGCGCGGTGAAAACGCCGTGGCTCGATCGTTACCTGCGCAACGAGACGCGCATCCGCACCAAGCTCGGCGCACTGAAGCAGCGCTGCCCGACCGCGCTCGAATGCCTGAGCGTATGCGGCTTGCGCGACGGCATCGAGAAGTTCGGCCATTTCTGCATCGACACGCGGCTGGCGGCTGCGCTGCGCGGCGACGTCGCGAACGGGCTGTTCTTCCGCGGCCGCGAAGCGTTGCCGTTCGGCCGTGCGATCCGCAGCGTGCGCGATCTGCTCGACCTGCTGCTGACGGGCGGTGCGGCCGAGCCTGCGGCAAACCGTCCCACGTTTACGCTGGCTTGACGGATATCAACATGCCGAAAAGACCCTACAGGGAGAATGGAAACCATTCTTTGGGGGTCCGTACCATGCATAAAACGATTCGAACTTGTGTCACCGCTGCGGCCGTCGCAGCCGCTTTCGCCGCGATGCCTTCGCTGTCGCACGCGGCCTCGCCGGGCGACGGCATCAATCAGGGCGATGTCCTGGTTCGACTGCGCGCGATCAGCATCCAGCCGAACGAACGCGCGAGCGACACGCTGGGTGCGCTCAACGTCGGCGTGAACAACGCGATCGTGCCCGAGCTCGATTTCACGTACATGATCCGCGACTACCTCGGGGTCGAGCTGATCCTCGGCACGTCGCGGCACCAGATGACGTCGAGCGTCGGCAATCTCGGCGGCGTGGGCGTGCTGCCGCCGACGCTGCTGCTGCAGTACCACTTCAACCATGCCGGCAAGGTGCGTCCGTACGTCGGCGCGGGCGTGAACTACACGTACTTCTACAACAACGGGCTCAACGTCGGCGGGCAGGGCGTGTCGATCAACAAGAGCAGCTTCGGCCCCGCGCTGCAGTTCGGCGTGGACGTGCAGGTGACGAAGAAGGTCTTCGTGAACGTCGACGTGAAGAAGATCTGGATGAGCACCGATGCGACGCTCGGCGACAAGGGCATCGGCACGCTGCACATCGATCCGCTGATCGTCGGCGTGGGCGTCGGGATGAAGTTCTAGACGCGGCGGGAAAAGAACAGAGTTGGGGTTGGCGGCATGGCGGTCGGCATGCCGCTCTTTTTTTGCGCGGCGGATTTACAGCTTGTCGTACTGGAAGCGCATCGCGGTGCCTTCGCGCGAGATGCGCTCCCAGATCGCGCGCTTTTCGTCGTCGCTCAGGAACACCCAGTTCGACACTTCGGCGGCCGTGCGGCCGCAGCCCTTGCAGACTTCGTCGAAGAGGGTCGAGCACACGCCGATGCAGGGGCTGTCGGGCAGGTCGTGGAGATTGGAGGCCATCGGAAGGGTTCACGCAGTTGAATCGTCAGCCGCCATTTTAATGCATCGCGGCCGGTCGGTCGGGCGGGCGCGGCCAGCATGCCGTACTGGTGCCGCGGCGTGACAGTACGGCCGGGTGTCCGGCGCAGCCGCCGGGCGGCCCGCGCGTCCGGCCGGCGAACGCGCGAGCCGCCGCCTGTTTTTCCCGGTGGACAGCCGCCGATTAACCGATAGAATTCCCCGGGAACGCCCCGTCGCACGGGCGGCCTGCCTGGCCGGCGGCGGGAATCTGTTCCGTTTGCGCGACACCGCCATGATTTTTTTGTGACGGGGCGCGAATGATGGTAGTTTTCGGGGTTTTCGAGGGGTGGCGCGCCAGAATGCGCCGCCATGACGAGGCAGACGGCAGCCGGGCAACGTGTCCGGTCGGAGGGAGAACGGGATGAAAGCAAAGGTAGTGGGCCGGTTCGCAGCGCTCGCGCTGTGCGTGGGTGCATCGGCGGCAGCGGCGAAGGATACGCAGCTCAATGTCTATAACTGGTCGGACTACATTGCGAAGGACACGATCCCGAACTTCGAGAAGCAGACGGGCGTCAAGGTCCGCTACGACAACTACGACAGCGACGACACGCTGCAGGCGAAGCTGCTGACGGGCAGCTCGGGCTACGACATCGTCGTGCCGACCAGCAACTACGCGGGCAAGCAGATCGCCGCCGGCATCTTCGCGCCGCTCGACAAGTCGAAGCTGCCGAACCTCAAGTACCTCGATCCGCAACTGATGGCGCTCGTCGCCGGCGCGGACCCGGGCAACAAGTTCTCGGTACCCTGGGCGTACGGCACGACCGGTCTCGCGTACAACCTGACGAAGGCGCAGCAGGCGCTCGGCAA
Source organism: Burkholderia sp. Ac-20349 (assembly GCF_017104865.1). Taxonomy (NCBI): domain Bacteria; kingdom Pseudomonadati; phylum Pseudomonadota; class Betaproteobacteria; order Burkholderiales; family Burkholderiaceae; genus Burkholderia; species Burkholderia sp. Ac-20349. Next base: position 6,185 of record NZ_JAAGPM010000175.1, on the reverse strand, counting down.
GGTGCCGCTCGACAACTGGGACATCCTGTTCAAGCCGGAAAACCTCTCGAAGCTGAAGACCTGCGGCGTGTCGGTGCTCGACGCACCCGACCAGATGTTCGCGGCCGCACTGCACTACATCGGCAAGGATCCGATGAGCACGAACCCGGCCGACTACAAGGCGGCGATGGAAGTGCTGAAGAAGATCCGCCCGTACATCACGCAATTCAACTCGTCGGGCTACATCAACGACCTGGTCGGCGGCGACATCTGCTTCGCGTTCGGCTGGTCGGGCGACGTCGTGATCGCGAAGCATCGCGCGATGGAAGCGAAGAAGCCGTACAAGATCGAGTACTACATTCCGAAGGGCGGCGCGCCGGTGTGGTTCGACGTGATGGCGATCCCGAAGGATGCGAAGGACAAGGATGCCGCGCTGCAGTGGATCAACTACATCGAGGATCCGAAGGTGCACGCGGCGATCACGAACGCGGTGTACTACCCGAGCGCCAACGCCGAGGCCCGCAAGTACGTGCGGCCCGACGTCGCGAACGACCCGGCCGTCTATCCGCCGGCCGACGTCGTGAAGACGCTGTTCCTGCTCAAGCCGCTGCCGCCTGAAATCCAGCGTCTGCAGACGCGTCTGTGGACCGAGCTGAAGTCGGGCCGCTGACACGCACCGATGTTCCCAGCAGTCATGAAGCCCCTGGTACCCCCGGGGGCTTTGTTCGTTCACCGCAGGAGAGAAGCAGCACATCATGAATAGCCAGTCGGGTGCGCCGGTCGCGGGCGCGCCGTCCTCCGTTTCCTCCTCCGGCGCCGATGCGCGCGCCGAGACCTTTGTCCAGATCGTCGACGTCGTCAAGAAATTCGGCGACACCGAAGCCGTGCGCAGCGTCAACCTGACCGTGCGCCAGGGCGAGCTGTTCGCGCTGCTCGGCAGCTCGGGCTGCGGCAAGTCGACGTTGCTGCGGATGCTCGCGGGCCTCGAGACGGTCACGTCGGGCAAGATCCTGATCGACGGCGAGGATCTCGCGCAGATGCCGCCGTACAAGCGGCCCGTGAACATGATGTTCCAGTCGTATGCGCTGTTCCCGCACATGTCGGTCGAGTCGAACGTCGCGTTCGGTCTCAAGCAGGAAGGCACGCCGAAGGCCGAGCTGAAGGAGCGCGTCGCATCGGTGCTCGAACTCGTGCAGATGAGCAAGTACGCGAAGCGCAAGCCGCATCAGCTGTCGGGCGGCCAGCAGCAGCGCGTCGCGCTCGCGCGCTCGCTGGTCAAGCGGCCGAAGCTGCTGCTGCTCGACGAGCCGATGTCCGCGCTCGACAAGCAGATCCGCCAGCGCACGCAGATCGAGCTCGTCAACATCCTGAACAGGGTCGGCGTCACCTGCATCATGGTCACGCACGACCAGGAAGAGGCGATGACGATGGCGAATCGCCTCGCGGTGATGAGCGAAGGGCAGATCGTGCAGATCGGCTCGCCGAACGAAGTGTACGAATATCCGAACAGCCGCTTCTCGGCCGAATTCATCGGCTCGACGAACCTGTTCGAAGGCGTGACCGTCGAAGACGAGCCCGACCACGTGTACATCGAATCGCCGGAGCTGCCGAGCCGGCTGTACGTGAGCCACGGGATCTCGGGCCCGCTCGGGATGCCGGTTACGGTGTCGGTGCGCCCCGAACGGATCGCGCTCACGCGCAAGCCGCCCGAAGGCGCGTTCAACTGGGCGCGCGGCCGGATCAGCAACGTCGCGTACATGGGCGGCTACTCGCTGTATCACGTGAGGCTCGACGCGGGCAAGACGGTGATCGCGAACGTGTCGAGCCTCGCGATTTCCGAGCTCGACACGCCGTCGCTCGGCGACGAGATCTACGTGCGCTGGAGCGCGACGGCCGGCGTGGTGCTGACGTCATGACCACGTTCAAGTCCATGCTCTCGTGGCCGGTGCGGCGCTTCAACCTGACGGGCGCCACGGCGGTCGTCGCGGGGCCGTTCACGTGGCTCGTGCTGTTCTTCCTCGTGCCGTTCGTGCTGGTCGTCAAGATCAGTTTCGCGGAGCTGCAGCTCGGCATCCCGCCGTACACGGAGCTTGCGTCGTACACCGACGGCGTCGTGCACGTCGCGCTGAACCTGTCGCACTACGCGTTCCTGTTCACGGACAGCCTGTATTTCGCGACCTACGTGAACTCGGTGTGGGTGGCCGCGATCACGACGCTGCTGTGTTTGCTGATCGGCTATCCGATGGCGTACTACATCGCGCGCTCGAACCCGGCGACCCGCAACCTGCTGATGATGGGCGTGATGCTGCCGTTCTGGACGTCGTTCCTGATCCGCGTGTACGCGTGGATCGGCATCCTGAAGAACAACGGGCTGCTGAACAACTTCCTGATGTGGATCGGCCTGACCCATACGCCGATCGAGCTGTATCGAACCAACTACGCGGTGTACATCGGGATGGTGTATTCGTACCTGCCGTTCCTCGTGATGCCGCTGTACGCGCACCTGGTGAAGATGGACCTGCGCCTGCTCGAAGCCGCTTACGACCTCGGCGCCAAGCCGTGGAAGGCGTTCGTGCAGATCACGCTGCCGTTGTCGAAGAACGGGATCATCGCGGGCTGCCTGCTCGTGTTCATCCCGGCGGTCGGCGAGTACGTGATTCCCGAGCTGCTCGGTGGCGCGAACACGCTGATGATCGGCCGCGTGATGTGGAATGAGTTCTTCAACAACGCAGACTGGCCGATGGCGTCGGCCGTGACCTGCGCGATGGTGCTGCTGCTGCTCGTGCCGATGGCGATGTTCCAGCACTTCCAGGCGAAGGAGCAGGGAGGCCGCCGATGAAGCCGAATCGTTACCTGCAGTTCGCGGCGCTGTTTGCCGGCTTCGCGTTCCTGTATATCCCGATCGTCAGCCTGATCGTCTATTCGTTCAACGAGTCGAAGCTCGTCACCGTGTGGTCGGGCTTCTCGTTCCGCTGGTACGCGGCGCTCGTCGAGGACGACGAGCTGCTGACGGCCGCGTGGCTGTCGCTGAAGATCGGCGTGCTGACCGCGTTCGCGTCGGTGATCATCGGCACCTGGGCCGGTTTCGTGCTCGCCCGGATGGGGCGCTTTCGCGGCTTCGCGCTGTTCAGCGGGATGATCAACGCGCCGCTCGTGATTCCCGAGGTGATCCAGGGGATCTCGCTGCTGCTGCTGTTCATCGAACTGGCGAAGTGGATCGGCTGGCCGGCCGAGCGTGGCGTGTTCACGATCTGGCTCGGTCACGTGATGCTGTGCATTTCGTACGTCGCCATCATCGTGCAGTCGCGCGTGCGCGAGCTGAACCCGTCGCTGGAGGAAGCTGCGCTCGATCTCGGCGCGACGCCGCTGAAGGTGTTCTTCACGATCACGCTGCCGCTGATCTCGCAGGCGCTGATCGCGGGCTGGCTGCTGTCGTTTACGCTGTCGATCGACGACCTCGTGCTGTCGGCGTTCCTGTCGGGTCCCGGCTCGACGACGCTGCCGCTCGTGGTGTTCTCGCGCGTGCGCCTCGGGTTGAATCCGGAGATGAATGCGCTCGCGACGCTGTTCATCGTCGCGGTGACGGCCGGCGTCGTGATCGCGAACTTCGTGATGCTGCGGCAGGAACGCAAGCGGATGGCAGGATTCGCGACCTGACGTTCAGGTTGTGATCGCGATGGACAACGCCCGGTACCGACGACGAGTCGGGCCGGGCGTTTTGTTTGACGAGACGGGTTTGCGGATATGCCTGGCAAAAGTGCCGAAGCCGCTCCGAATGGCCGGCGGGCACCACGGGAGAAAAAATTGAAGATTTCTGATTGGCTCGGCGCAAGTCTGACTGCCGCGATCGCGGCCGGCTTGCTCATCGGCATTTTGTCCGTCAGGGATTTCGGCGGTGTGTCGATCGCTTTTTCCGCGGTTGCTTTCGCGGTTGCATTGCCGGTGGCCATGCTGCTTTCGTATCCGGTCTATTGGGCTGGCACGCGACTTCCCCGGAAGGCGGTCTTGCCGATGCTGGTCATCGTGGGCGGCGTTGCAGGATCGATCGTTCTTGCGGTTTTGACCAATGCTGCATGGCCGGACTTCGGAAGGCACGGAGAAATGGTGTTGCTGTATGCGGCAATCGGAGCGATATGCGCGGTTTCGGCACTGGGGTATGTCGAGCGATCCAGCATTGCCGGCAGGCTGCGTGAATGGCTCAAATGACGGTTACGCCGCAGCTGTTTTGATGACGACGGGCTATCGTTTCGTTGGCCGGTGGTGCCCGTTGCAGTAAAAAACGCCCGGTGCCGACGACGAGTCGGGCCGGGCGTTTTGTTCCGTGGCGCTGCGCGCTGGTCTGAGCCGGTCAGTACGCGAAGCTCTTGCCAGGCGTTGTCCAGACTGCCGTGGCGGCCGTGCACGGCTGGAGCGTCAACGCGCCGCCGGCGGCAGGCGCCAGGCAGCGGCCTGTCGACTGCGACACGAGCTGCGCCGAACCGGGTGCCGTGCCGGCTTTCACCCGCCATTGCTGATCCGCCGCACCGGCCGCGCACGTGCGCAGCAGCGCGCCGTTGGTTTGCGCGGTGAGGCAGTAGCTGTACTTGGTCTGCAGCGTACCGTCACCCGCGACGACCCACAGTTGCGGATTGAAGTGCGTGCCGCCGGACGTGCGCACCGACGCGAGCGTCGGGCACGCACCGAGCACGGCCGGATGACCGTCGGCCAGGCCGCCCGACGCGGTCAGGCAGGTACCGTTCGCTTTCACGAGGCCGGCCGCCGATTGCTGCGGGCCGCCGATCAGCGTCGCGACGCCGTTCGATACGGACGCATTCGCATCGCTGGCCGGGCAGGTCTTGTTGACCGTGACCGACGGCGCCGGCACCGTCACCGCGTTGCCGATCGCGTCGTACGCGCGAATGCTGAACTGCGCGTCCGTGTACGCGATCGACGTGCAACTCGTGCGGCTCGAGTTCCAGTCGAAATATTCGACCCACTGGCCGATCGACGAGACGGGCACCTGCGTCTGCGTCGTGCCGACATAGATGCTGCCGATGTCGAAGCTGTCGCCGGCCGCGCCGGGCGTCACGTCGGTGACGTTGCTCTTGAACCAGCCGGGGCCCTGGTTCGCGTCGGGCGTGATGCGGAACCGGTAGGTGTGGCCGGCCTGCCAGTCGTAGCGATAGCGGCACTGCGCGCCCGCGCTGCCGTCGGTCGCCGAGCCGCTCACCGTGCAATAGCTGCCCGCGCCGATGCCGGCGCTCGCGGGCGTGCCGGGCTTCGCGGCGGTCGCGCCCCACAGGCTGAACAGGAATTGCTTGCCGACGCCTTCGCTGGCCGACACCAGCTCGGTCGACTGCAGGCCGGTATAGCCGTGCAGCGAATTGACCTGGTTCGACCAGAACACGTTCGAGTTCGGGCCCGGGTCCGTCTGCGGCGTGATGAACAGGTCGAGCGTGCCGACGCTGCGCACCGTCGACGGAAACCACGTGTTGCTGTAAAGGCCCGGCGTCGCGCCGAGGAAGCCGGAGAGCGTGGGTGCCGTGGCGGCGGACAGCGTCGCGAGCCCCGCGGCCGTGTCGGCCGCGATCGTGAAGCTGCGCGCACCCGCCGGCGGCAGCGCCGCGACGGGCGGCACGTCGAGCGTGAAGCCGAGCGTGCAGGTGCCGCCGGCCGGCACCGTCATGCCGGACAGTGCGGCGCGCGATGCCCCGTCGTCGGTGAGCGTGCCGCCGCAGGTGCTGGTGAGACCGTTCGCGCTGAAGCCGGCCGGCATCCCGATGAACAGCCCGGCGGCTGCGGGCGCGGTGCCGGTGTTGGTGAGCTTGAGCGTGGCCTTGTCGGTTCCGCCGACCGATGGCGACAGCGTGGCGAGCGTCAGTGCGGCGGTGTAGGCAGGGGTGGCGAAAGCGGTGAGCGGTGCGAACAGCAGCGTGGCAATCGCCGCGCATCCTCGTGTGCTGATGGCCATTACAGGAATCCTTACTAGTTGTTAGATTCGATACCCGTCGCGATGGCGACGCGCCACGAATCTAGCACGGGACTCCCGGCGAATTGTGAAGATTTCGGCATGGCGGGCTCATCGCGATCGTGCGCGGGCTCGTTGCCCGCGCACGATCGGATGCCGCGTTACGCGCCGAACGCCGCCTTCGCCAGCAGCCCGAGCGCGACGCACACGAGCACGGCCGCGAACCCGGCCTGCACGTGCCGCGCCGCGAGGTGGTGCG